>JAZBLP010000038.1:0-35932 GCA_037033305.1 Actinomycetota bacterium
ATGGTACTGCAGGGGGGACCCTGTGGGAGAGTAGGACACCGCCGGACTTCTTTTACACAGAAAAGCCACCCAATGTTGGGTGGCTTTTCTGCGTTAACGCGCAAACGCAAGCGCAGGCGCAAGCGCACGCTCGAGCGCGAGCTCAGCGCTTGAGCCGTGACTCGAGTACGGACGCCGTATCGATCACGGCGTCAGCGAGGGCGCTCTCGTCGAGCTCGCCGCCTGCCCACGTCACGGCGACCGCAGCGACGGGCCAGCCCGCATGGTCGCGAACCACGGCTCCGACGCTGCGCAGGCCGTCGGCCACCTCGCTGTCCTCGGTCGCATAGCCGCGCTCGCGGACAGTGCGGAGCAGTTCGCGCAGCTCGCTCGGCTTTCGGGGCCCTCGGCCCGTGCGATCAGGGAACGCGGACGCGCTCGGATACAGTGCGCGCACCTGCTCGCGGGGGAGCGCCGCCAGCATGGCCCGCCCGGAGGCGGTGAGGTGCGCAGGCAGCCGGACGCCGACATCCGTCACGAGAGCCTGCTTGCGTGGCGCACGCTCCTCGACGATGTAGAGCACGTCACCGCCGCTCATCACCGCAAGGTGGGTGCTCTCTCCGAGCCGGTCCGAGAGGGTGGCGACGAGAGGTCGCCCGATGCGCGCGAGCGGCTGCTGCCGCGCGTACCCGCCGGCGAGTTCGAAGGCTGAAGTACCGAGACCCCAGCGCCGGTCCTCCTTCATGTGCAGCACGAACCCGTGAGCTGCGAGGGTCGTCAGCAGGTGGTAGACCGTCGATCGAGGGAGCTCGAGTTCACGGGCGATCGCCGACGCGGCGACGGGCGCAGGGCGGCCCGCCAGGTAGCTCAGGATCCTCAGCGTGTTATGCGCAGCAGGCACCTGTGCGGTGGTCTTCGATTTGTCTGGAATCACAGACACAGGATGTCACGTTCGTCTGTCGCGCGCGACCGGTGGGGTGTGGAATCGAGACATGACCGATCTTCCCGCCGTCCTCATCGGCGATGCACCCCTGAGTCCCGCCGACGTCGTCGCGGTCGCACGCCACGGCGCGAGTGTCACGATCAGCCCCGCCGCTCTCGGCCGGGTGGCGGAGACACGGAGCGTGATCGACGGACTCGCGGCCGATCCGCACCCGCATTACGGCGTCTCGACCGGCTTCGGTGCTCTCGCGACCACGTTCATCGCCCCTGACCGCCGTCTCCAGCTGCAGGCCAGTCTCATCCGCTCGCACGCTGCCGGCACCGGTGCCGAGGTCGAACGCGAGGTCGTCCGCGTTCTGCAGCTGCTGCGGCTGCAGACATTGACCTCGGGGCGAACGGGAGTCAGGCCGGTGGTCGTCGAGACCTACGCCGCGCTGCTGAATGCGGGCATCACGCCCATCGTCCGGGAGTACGGCTCGCTCGGATGCTCCGGCGACCTGGCCCCGCTCGCCCACATCGCGCTCGCGACCATGGGCGAGGGCGACGTCCGTGACGCCGAGGGCGCGCTCGTCCCGGCATCCGACGCTCTGGCCGCTGCCGGCATCGAGCCGCTGACTCTTGTCGAGAAGGAGGGGCTCGCCCTCATCAACGGCACGGACGGCATGCTCGGAATGCTGGTGCTGGCGCTGCACGACCTGGATACGCTGCTGCTCACCGCCGACATGGCCGCAGCGATGTCGGTCGAGTCGCAGCTGGGCACGGATGCCGTCTTCGCCGCCGATCTCATGGCCCTGCGTCCGCAGTCCGGGCAGGCGGCGTCGGCCGCGAACCTGCGTGCGTTCCTGCGCGATTCGCCGATCGTGCACAGCCACAAGGGCCCCGAGGATGGGCGCGTGCAGGATGCGTACTCCCTGCGGTGCTCACCGCAGGTGCACGGTGCCGCGCGCGACACGGTGGGCTACGCGACGGGCATCGCCGAGCGCGAGCTCGCCAGCGTCATCGACAACCCCGTGATCACGGTCGACGGACGCATCGAGTCGAACGGCAATTTCCACGGAGCACCGGTCGCTGCCGTGCTCGACTTCCTGGCGATATCGGTCGCCGACGTGGCCTCCATCTCGGAGCGCCGTACCGATCGAGCCCTCGATCCTGCACGCAACCGCGGGCTGCCTCCGTTCCTCGCCGACGAGGTCGGCGTCGACTCCGGGCTGATGATCGCACAATACGCGGCCGCGGGAATCGTGTCGGAGCTCAAGCGCCTCGCCGTCCCGGCATCCGTCGACTCGATCCCGTCGTCGGCGATGCAGGAGGATCACGTCTCGATGGGGTGGGCTGCCGCGCGCAAGCTCCGCCGTGCGATCGACGGTCTCGGCCGTGTCATCGCGATCGAGGTCCTCACCGGCGCCCGGGCGCTGGATCTGCGGGCTCCGCTGGAGGCAGGGCCCGCGACCGGAGCGGTGCGCGACCTGGTCCGCACGGTCGCGGCGGGCCCCGGACCCGACCGATTCCTCTCACCCGACATGGAGGCCGTGACCGCACTCGTGCAGTCCGGCGCAATCGCCCGTATCGCAAAGGAGCACGCGAATGACTGACCTCACCACGGACACCACGCCGACCGCCGGACCGCGCACGGTGCGAGCCGCACGCGGCAACCAGCGCACCGCCAAGAGCTGGGGCGCGGAAGCGGCGAAGCGGATGCTGATGAACAACCTCGACGCAGAGGTCGCCGAGCATCCTGAAGACCTCGTCGTCTATGGAGGCACGGGCAAGGCGGCGCGCAGCTGGGAGGCGTACGACGCGATCGTCCGCACACTCGACGAGCTCGAGCCGGACGAGACGCTGCTCGTGCAGTCGGGCAAGCCCGTGGGTGTCTTCCGCACTCACGAGTGGGCGCCGCGCGTGCTGATCGCCAACTCGAACCTCGTGGGCGACTGGGCCAACTGGCCCGAGTTCCGCAGGCTCGAAGAGCTCGGCCTGATCATGTACGGCCAGATGACCGCAGGGTCGTGGATCTACATCGGCACCCAGGGCATTCTGCAGGGCACGTACGAGACGTTCTCGGCTGTCGCCCGCTCGCTGGGCAAGGATTCGCTCAAGGGAACTTTGACGCTGACCGGCGGTGCGGGTGGCATGGGTGGCGCGCAGCCGCTGGCGGTGACGCTCAACGACGGCGCCGTGCTGATCGTCGACGTGGATGAATCCCGCCTCGCGCGTCGCGTCGAGCACGGCTACCTCGACGAGTACACGACCGATCTCGACGCGGCGATCGCCAGGGTCGTCGCGGCGAAGGATGCCGGCGAGGCGCTCTCGGTGGGCGTCGTCGGCAATGCGGCCGAGGTCTTCCCCGAGCTGCTGCACCGCGGAGTGCCGATCGACATCGTCACCGATCAGACCAGCGCGCACGACCCGCTCGCCTACCTTCCCGTCGGCATGACCGTCGCCGAGTGGAAGGCGGAGGCGGAGCGCGACGCAGCCGAGTTCACCCGGCGCTCGCGGGAGTCGATGGCGCAGCATGTCGCGGCGATGGTCGCGTTCCAGGACGCCGGGGCCGCGGTGTTCGACTACGGCAACTCGATCCGAGCCGAGGCGCAGCTCGGAGGATTCGAGCGCGCGTTCGAGTTCCCGGGCTTCGTCCCCGCGTACATCCGCCCGCAGTTCGAAGAGGGCCGTGGCCCCTTCCGCTGGGCGGCACTCTCGGGCGACCCCGAGGACATCTACAAGACCGACCGTGCGATCGCCGAGCTGTTCCCCGAGGACAAGGCTCTGCACCGCTGGCTCGAGAAGGCCGGCTCGACCGTGCACTTCGAGGGCCTGCCCGCTCGCATCTGCTGGCTCGGGTACAAGGAACGCCACCTCGCGGGCCTCAAGTTCAATGAGATGGTCGCGTCGGGAGAGCTGGCCGCCCCGATCGTGATCGGACGTGACCACCTCGACTCCGGATCTGTGGCGTCGCCCTACCGTGAGACGGAGGCCATGAAGGACGGCTCGGATGCGATCGCCGACTGGCCACTGCTGAACGCGCTGCTCAACACGGCATCCGGAGCGTCATGGGTGTCGCTGCATCATGGCGGCGGAGTCGGCATCGGGCGCTCGATCCACGCCGGCCAGGTGACCGTCGCCGACGGATCGACGCTCGCCGCCGAGAAGCTCGAACGGGTGCTCACCAATGACCCGGGCACCGGAGTCATGCGCCATGTCGACGCGGGATACGAGCACGCTCGGGACATCGCCCGGGAGCGCGGACTGAAGGTGCCGATGCTGTGACCACCTCGCTGATCACGAACATCGCCGAGCTGACGACCAACGTCCCCTCGGCAGACGGCGACCGCTGCGGCACGCTCGTCGACGCGGCCGTGCTCATCGACAGTGACCGGATCGCCTGGGTCGGATCCGCCACCGATGCACCGGCGGCGGATGCCGTCATCGACGCGACAGGACGAGCCGTCATCCCGGGGTTCGTCGACAGCCACAGCCACCTGGTGTTCGGCGGCGACCGTGCCGCTGAGTTCGAGGCGAGGATGGCGGGGCAGAGGTACGCCGCCGGCGGCATCCGCTCGACCGTGGCGGCGACCCGAGCGGCGAGCGACGATGAGCTGCGCGCGCGTCTGCGCGGATTCGTCGAAGAGATGCTCGCCCAGGGCACGACGACGGTCGAGATCAAGAGCGGTTATGGCCTCAGCGTGCGAGACGAGGAGCGCCTGGTGCGCCTCGCTGCCGAGGTCACCCCGGAGGTCACCTTTCTCGGCGCTCACGTGGTGCCGGTGGAGTACGCCGACCGCGCGGACGAGTACGTCGACCTGGTGACGGGGCCGATGCTCGACGCATGCGCTCCGCACGCCAAGTGGATCGATGTGTTCTGCGAGACCGGCGCGTTCTCGGTCGATCAGTCACGGCGGATCCTCGAGGCCGGGATCGCGAAAGGCCTGACGCCCCGCGTGCATGCGAGCCAACTCGGGCCCGGCGACGGGGTGCGCCTCGCCGTCGAGCTGGGCGCGGCCTCGGTCGATCACGGCACCTACCTGACCGACGCCGACATCGTGGCGCTCGGCGGCTCGGACACCGTGCTCACCCTCCTGCCCGGTGTCGAGTTCTCGACGCGCCAGCCGTATCCCGACGCGCGTCGGCTCATCGACGACGGAGTGACCGTGGCGATCGCCTGCGACACGAATCCAGGATCGAGCTTCACGTCGTCGATGCCGTTCTGCATCGCGATCGCTGTGAGGGACATGGGCATGACACCCGCCGAAGCGGTGTGGGCGGCGACCGCCGGGGGAGCCCTCGCCCTGCGCCGCGACGATGTCGGCGTGATCGCGCCGGGCGCTCGCGCGGACCTGGTGCTGCTGAAGGCACCGACCCGCATCCACCTCGCGTATCGGCCGGGCGTGCCGCTCGTCGAGCAGGTCTGGAAAGACGGCGTCGCGGTGGGCACGGCATCCGAAACGACGGAAGGGACGAACCATGGCACTGTCGCACGATGACCTCTGGCCGCGCGCCGGATCCTGGCCCGAATTCGCGGCAGGGGACGACGCGGATGCCGTGCTGGTCGGCGTTCCGACGTGGCGCACCTCGCTGTCGCCGACCGGCGCGCACGCGACTCCCACGGCGATCCGCGAGGCGCTCACCCGGTACAGCGCGACACTCATGGGTCCGCCGGTGATCGACCTCGGCGAGGCGCTGCGCGTGCTCGACGCCGGAGACGTCGAGGAACCCGACGGCGAAGACGGCATCGCGGCCACCGTCGCGCGCGTGCACGGGCTCGCCGACGCCACCCGTCTCGTGATCGCGCTCGGGGGCGACAACGCCCTGACCTATCCGGTCGCGCGAGGAGCCGGAGCCACCGGCCTCATCACGATCGACGCCCACTTCGATCTGCGTGACGGCATCTCGAACGGATCGCCCGTGCGTCGGCTGATCGAAGACGCCCCCGACGGCGAGCGGATCGACCCGACCAAGATCGTCCAGATCGGCATCGCGGACTTCGCCAACTCCGCTTCTTACGCGGCGCGCGCGGGAGAGTGGGGCATCCGCGTGATCACGCTCGACGAGGTTCGCCGACGGGGTATCGACGACGTCGTCGCCGAGGCGACGCGCATCGCCGGAGCGGGTGCGGGCGCCCGCATCCACCTCGACGTCGACGTCGATGCGGCCGACCGTTCCGCGGCGCCGGGCTGCCCGGCATCCGTTCCCGGCGGCTTCGCGGCCTGGGAGTTGCGCCACCTCGTGCGCGCGATCGTCGGCGACCCCCGCGTGGTCAGTGCCGATATCGCCGAGGTCGACGCGACCGCGGACACCGACGACATGCGCACGGTCAGGCTCGCGGCTCTCTGCGTGCTCGAGATGCTCGCGGCTCTCGCCACGCGCTGAGCGCCTGCGTCCGCGCCTGTGGCCGGCTCAGTTCAGCGCCGACGTCAGCCGGAACAGGCCGTCGAGGAAGGTCGACTTCGCCGGCTCGCGCAGCCACTCGTCGAGTGTCAGCTCCCGCCCGGCGGCGCGGTACTTCTGCTCGACCTCGCGCATCTGCGCGACGAACGAGTCGCCCCGCACCAGCAGCGACATCTCGGCGTTGAGGCTGAATGAGCGGATGTCCATGTTGCTCGAGCCGATCACGGCGATGTCGTCGTCGATGGAGAAGTGCTTGGCATGCAGGATGTACGGCGCGGGGTAGAGGAAGATGCGCACCCCGGCGCGCAGCAGAGTCTCGTAGTACGAGCGCTGCGCGTGATAGACCATCGCCTGGTCGCCGAGCTCCGACACGAACAGCTGGACGTCGAGCCCTCGCTGACACGCGGTGGTGATGGCATAGATCATCGCCTCGTCGGGCACGAAGTACGGGCTCGTCAGGATGACCTTCTCGGTGGCGCCGTGGATGAGCGAGAGGAACATCCGCAGATTGTTCTCGGTGCTGTAAGCGGGTCCGCTCGGAACCATCTGGCAGTGCAGGTCGGCGGGAGGAGGGGCTGCGACGGCCGCGGCCGGCACGCGTTCGACCGAAGACAGGTCCTCGCCGGTCTCGATGAGCCAGTCCGACAGGAACACCGCATCGACCTGGGCGATGACCGGTCCCTCGACGCGAGACACCAGCTCCTGCCACATGAGGCCGCGTGTGATGTTCTTCTCGGAGTTGTAGTCGCGGGAGATGAGATTCTGCGAGCCGACGAATCCGACCCTGCCGTCCACGACGACGAGCTTGCGGTGGTTGCGAAGGTCGGGGCGCTGGAACTCGCCTCTGAACGGCCGCACCGGCAGCATCCACGCCCACAGCACGCCGACTCGGTCGAGCTCGGCGAAGGTCTCCTCCGACCTCGGGATCTTGCGCGAGGCGATGTAGTCGGCCAGGAGTCGCACCGTCACGCCGCGTGCGACGGCACGCTCCATCGCATCGAAGAAGCCCCGGGTCGTGTCGTCGCGTGCCGCGATGTAGAACTCCACGTGCACGTATCGTTCGGCGGAGTCGACGGCCGCAGCCATCGCGTCGATCGATGCCTGGTAATCGTCGATCAGCTGCGCGGAGGAAGCACCGACCATCGGCAGACCGGTGAGGGCTCGGTTCTGCTGCGCGACCCGCTGCAGCCAGCGCGGAGACTCGGCATCCGGATGGTCGACGGCACGCTCGGCGATCATCGCCGTGATGCGCTGCTGCTCGTCACGGCGCTTCTTCGGCAGCCGGAAGTCTCCGATCAGGAGGTAGAGCGCGATGCCGACGAAGGGAAGCAGGAACACCAGCAGCAGCCAGGCCATCGCCGCGGTCGGTTTGCGATCGCGCGGGATGTAGATCAGCGCGAGCACGTTGATGCAGAACGCCGCGACGGCGAGCACCGACCAGACCACGTTCGCGGAGAGCAGCGAGTCCATGACGCCTCCTTCGAGGGATGCCGGCATCTCGCACGCAGCGTGCCGCACGCGCCGGTGGCGTGCACGCTAGCAGAGTGCCCGCGCCCCGTCCGGGGCCCCTCGCCCTGGGCGGGCGACCGGTGTCGGTGGAGACTCACCCGGCCGCAAACCGGGGGTCCCGCGCGTAGTCCTCCGTCCGAAGATCGAGCGCTGCGGCGACCTGTGCAGGAGCGTCGTCGCCGACCAGCACTCGAAGGCGTTCGTCGTCGGTGGAGGCGACGTGCTCGAGGATCGCGGCCGCGGCATCCGCCGATCTCGTGCCGCCGGCCGACTCGCCCGCGGGCCACGGCACCTCGGCTGTGCCGAACAGCTCGGTCCGCTGCTCGTCGTAGACATCTGATGGCGCGCTGAACCGCATGCTCGTCCCGGCCCACGCCGTGTCGAGCGCACCCGGCTCGATGAGGGAGACCCGGATGCCGAATCGTCGGACCTCCGCAGCCATCGCCTCGCTGAATGCCTCGAGCCCCCACTTGGTGGAGTTGTAGAGACCGAGCATCGGCATCGTGCCCACCGCTCCGACGGTGGAGATCTGGACGATGTGTCCGCCTCCCTGCTGCCGCATGATCGGGATCACGGCCTGGCTGAGCCACAGCGGGCCGAGCAGGTTCGTGTCCATGACCGCGCGCGCGTCGACTTCGGATGCCTCCTCGACCGCGCCGATCAGGCCGTAGCCGGCGTTGTTGACGAGCACGTCGATGCGTCCGACCCGTTCGGCGGCGCGACGGACCGTGTCGTGAGCTGCGGCGCGGTCGCGGACGTCGAGGGTCATGACGGTGAGCCGGTCGTGGTCGGGCAGCGCATGCTCGCCACGGACCGTCGCGACGACGATGTGTCCCGCATCGAGGGCCGCCTCGACGAGGGCGCGCCCGAGTCCGCGGGCGGCCCCGGTGATCAACCAGGTCTGGGGTGAGGTCATGCAGGGATCGTACCTCGGGGCTCTCAGGCGACCCCGTCGATCACGCCAGGGCTGCCACGCAGATGACGGCCGCGGCGGCCGACCACGCCTGGGGTCTGCAGGCAGCGGGGTAGGGCACCGGCGCGCCGCCGTCGATCTTCGCGTCGCCGGAGTGCAGTTCGGGCACCCGGTAGTCGAAGCCCTCGGCCGCATCGACGAGCTGGGTCGCGATCTCGCGGGCCTCCTCGACGAGCCCTGCCCGGAGCATCCCGTGCACCGCGATCGCCGTGTCATGAGTCCACACGCTGCCGCCGTGATAGCTCAGCGGCCAGTACCCCTGCGCACCCGACGACAGGGTGCGGATGCCGAAGCCGCTCGACATGGTCGCCCCGGTGAGCAGAGCCGCGCACGCACGCTCTTCATCGACATCGAGCAGCCCGGTGCCGATGAGGTGGCCGATGTTGCTGGTCAGCGAGTCGACCGCCGACCCCTGGGCATCGAGCGCCACCGCAGGGTAGCGCCCCTCGTCGGTGGACACCCAGAACGTCGCACGGAAGCGCTCTCGCAGATCCGCAGCCCACGCACGCAGGCGGTCGCCTCCGGGTTCGCCGAGCTCATCCAGCAGCGCGGCCCCCCGGGTGGCGGCCTCGTAGGCGTACGCCTGCACCTCGCTGAGCGCGATGGGTCCCTCCGCGAGCGTGCCGTCTCTCCACTGGATCGAGTCGCCGGAGTCCTTCCATCCCTGGTTCGCGAGCCCGTGACCGGTCTCGTCGACGTAGTCGATGAAGCCGCTGCCGGACGCGTCTCCGTGCACGACGGTCCACTCGAGCGCCGCCCTCAGCGCAGGGAGAAGGTCTCGGAGCTCGCGCTCGGGCATCCCGGCCTCGTAGGCATCGGCCAGCAGGCACACCCACAGGGGGGTCGCGTCGACGGTGCCGTAGTACAGCGGGGGAAGATGCACGCCCTCCTTCGGCAGTGACAGGTCTCCGCTGCGGAGCTCGTGCAGGATCTTGCCCGGGGCCTGGGCGGTCGTCGGATCCGTCACCGTCCCCTGCAGTCGGGCGAGCACGCGGAGGGTGGAGGCGGCCATCGACGGATCCGCCGCGAGCGCGAGCCGGGCCGCCCAGATCGAGTCCCGCCCGAACAGCGTGAAGAACCACGGGGCTCCCGCCGCGTAGAAGGCGTCGTCCGGGTGCGCGGGCAGGGTGAGTCGGAGGGCGGCGAGGTCGTCCATCGCTCGGGCGACCCATCGGGTGAGCCGAGGGTCTGCGGCGGTCGGCTGCGCGGCGGATGCCGAGGGTCGTGCCGCGGCGACCACCAGCGTCCGGTCGTCGAGATCGACCGACCACGTCACCTCGGCGCTGCCGCGCGCCGGCACCGTGAGCTCCCAGCGCAGCACGAGGCCGTCGGCGTCGGCGGAGACGACGGCGTGCTCGGCCGTCAGATCGAAGGAGGCATCCCCGCTGCGCACGACGTCGCCGTCCCACTGCCACGGGGCGTCGGGGGTCTCGCCGGCCTTCACCGCCTGCATGGGGGCGAAATCCGGACGCAGGCGCAGCTCGAGGGCGACCGGCACCGCATGGTCGAGGTGCGTGACCACGCGCAGTCGCTCCTCGAAACGTCCGGCGCTCGCGACGCGTTCCCGATCGAGACGCACTTTGGGGTCCGCCGTCTCGTCGTCGAGACCGCGCAGCAGATCGGTGAGAACGACTCGCTGCGGCGTCGGTGACGAGCATCCGATCGACTCGAGATCGGAGCCGTCGACCGAGAGCTCGACCGCCCGGATGTGGCGGAGGTCCCCGTGGTAGATGCCGTGGATCGGAGCGGTGCCGATCTGTCCGGTGGCGTCGGACCACACCTGGGTCGGCGCCTGGAGCACGATCATCGCGTCGTCGAGCAGCGGCTGGAGGGTGGGGGGAGTGGGGGTCATTCCTTGACAGCTCCTTCTGTGGAGTTCATGATGCGGCGCTGGAAGATGAAGAACATCACGGCGACGGGGACCGTCATGATGAGCGCGGCCGCCAGCTTGAGCGGATACTGCGTGCCCTGACTGAGCTGGCCGCTCGCGAGCGAGGCGACGCCCTTGGTCAGGGTCGTCAGCGCGGGGTCGTTGGTCGACACGATGAAATGGCTGAGCTCGTTCCACGATCCCTGGAACGACAGGATCACGATGGTGATGAGCGCGGGGGTCGCCATCGGCAGCACGACCGACCAGAACAGGCGGAAGGTGCCGGCGCCGTCGATCCGGGCCTGTTCCTCGACCGACACGGGGATGGATTCGAAGAAGTTCTTCATGATGAAGACTCCGGCGGCGTCCACGAGCAGCGGCAGGATCATGCCGGCATACGAGTTGAAGATCCCGAGCTGGTTGATCACGAGGAACTTGGGGATCAGCAGCACGACGGCGGGCACGGACATGACGGCGATCAGCGCGGCGAAGACCACGTTCCGTCCGCGGAAGTGCAGACGGGCGAGGGCGTAGCCCGCGAGCGAGTTGAAGAACACGCGTCCTGCGGTCACGAAGATCGTCACGATCGCGCTGTTGACGAACCAGGAGGGGAAGTCGCTGCGCGCGAACAGGCGCTCGTAGGCGGCGAAGGTCCAGACCTCCGGGACGAGGGAGATCCCGCTGGATGCGGCATCCTCATCGGTCTTGAAGCTCGTCGAGACCTGCACCAGGAACGGATAGATGTAGATGATGGCCAGCCCGATCAGCACGGCATAGAGAACGATCTGCCAGGTCAGCTGCTTGCGGGAGAGCCTCATGACACGCCCCCCTTCGCCGTCGTCTCGGAGGCCGTCGTCTCGTAGGCGCGGATCCGGCGGCGTGACACCGGCCGGTCGCGCAGCACCCAGCGCTGCAGCAGCGTGAAGACCACGATGATGACGAACAGGATGAACGCGATGGCTGCTCCCTGGCCCCACTCCTGATTCGAGAAGGCGGTCTGATACGACAGATACGCGGGGGTCAGCGTGGTCTTGCTCGGAGCGCCGCGCGTGCCGGTGTAGATCTGGTCGAACACCTGCCAGGTGCCGATCAGCCCGAGGGTCAGCACGGTGAAGAGCGTCGGTCGCAGCTGAGGCAGGGTGACCCTCCAGAAGCGCTGCCAGCCGTCGGCGCCGTCCATCATCGCCGCCTCGTCGACGTCGGCGCCGAGGTTCTGCAGACCTGCGAGGAAGAGCAGCATGAACGTGCCCGACGTGGTGAAGACCGCCATCATGATGTACGCGCTCATGGCGATCGACGGCCCGGCGAGCCAGTCCCACCACGAGACGCCGAGCATTCCGCCCTGCGTGAGAGCGGCGGGCCCGGAGTCGACGCCGACTCCGCCGAGCGCCAGGTGCAGGATGCCGCGAGGGTCGTTGAACCAGTTGGGGCCGTTGATCCCGAACCAGGACAGCACTCCGTTGACCGCGCCGCTGGCGGAGAACAGGAACAGCCACAGGACGGTGATGGCGACGGAGCTCGTCACGGAGGGGAAGTAGTAGGCGGTGCGGAAGAAGCCGCGGCCGCGGAGGACGGCGCGATTGACGAGGATGGCGAGGAACAGCGCGAGTGCGGTCTGGAGAGGTACGACGAGCAGCACGTACCAGGCGTTGTTGCGCAGGGCGGTGCCGAAGTCCTTGGTGGCCAGCCCGCCGTCGGTGAGCACGGCAGAGAAGTTCTCGGCCCCGACGAACGAGACGGACCCGGAGAGAGGGCTTCCGCGGCCGCCCCAGTCCGAGACGCTCACCCAGAGGGCCATGAGCACCGGCACCAGCAGGAAGACCCCGAGGATCACGATCACCGGCGCGGTGAACAGCCAGCCGGCCGCGGCCTCGCCGCGGCGGAGGCCGGAGCCCCTGCCGCGACGAGACTCTGCCTGCGTCGTCGTCACCGCTACTCGACGATCGCTTCGAGGTTCGACTGGACCGAGTCGAGGATGTCGGCCGGCTCCGATGTCTTGAGCGACTCGAGCTGGGCGTTGAAGTCGGCGATGACGTCGGCGGCGCCGTCCTGGTTCGGCGGGAACTGCGCGTAGTCGGCTCCGGCGAGGAAGGGCTCCAGTGCCGCGTTGTCGGCGGTCCAGGCGTCGGCCGCGGACTTGATCGACGGCATCGGTCCGAAGGCCTTCGAGAACGCGAGCTGGCTGTCAGCGCTGGTCAGGTATTCGACGAGGTCGAGTGCGGCCTGCTGGTTCGGGCTGTCTGCGGCCATGCCCCAGCAGTTCGTGAACTGCAGTGTGCCCTGGCCCGCGGGGCCCGCGGGAAGCTCGGCCACGGTGTACTCGATCGAGCTGAAGTCGTTCGCCAGAGCGCCGGTGATCCAGTTGCCCTCGATCACCATGGCTGCGGAGCCCTTGCCCAGCGCCTCGCCGCCCCATCCCGCGCCGACGTCCTTCGCGTAGGCGAACGTGCCGTCGACGAGGTGGGACTTGACGTAGTCGAGCGCATCGACGTTGGCCTGATCGTCGGCGATCGCCTTTCCGTCCTCGACCAGACCGCCTCCGGCCTGGGCCATGAACGTGCCCACCCGCTGGAACTCCGCTCCGAACGCGAGGCCGACGTGGTCGGCGGTGGTCAGCGTCTTGGCCACGGCAGCGAGGTCTTCCCAGGTCTGGGGGATGTCGGCGTCGGTGAGTCCGGCCTCGGCCCACATCTGGCTGTTGATCACGAGGCCCAAGGTCGAGAAGTCCTTGGGGGCGCAGTAGAAGGTGTCGTCGATGGTGAAGTTCTCGACGAGCGACGGGTAGAAGTCGTCCTTGTTGCTCAGCTGATCGCCGTAGGCCTGCAGCGACCCGTTCGACGCGAAGCCGGCGATCTGGTCGGTCGAGAGGTAGAACAGGTCGGCGGGCTCGCCGGCGGCGAAGCCCTGCGAGAGCTCCTGCGAGAGGTCGCTCGCCACCTGCAGCGAGACCTTCGTGCCGGACTCCTCCGACCAGGCGTCGAGGGCCGACTGGACGGCCTCGGTCTCGGCGTCGCCCGACGAGCCGATCAGCACCGTCAGCGCATCGTCGGAGGAGGTGAGCTCGGATGAGCCGGACGAGTCTCCGCCGTCGGAGAAGCCGGAGCCGCCGCATCCGGTGAGCACGAGCGTGCTGGTCAGCAGCACCGCCCCGGTGCCGAGGATGGTGCGCGTGGTGTGCCGTGTCATGGTCTCTCTCCTTTGATGAGTCATTGCGGTCGCATGCGGAAGGGCTCTGCCGGCTGCATAAGCAGAAATTTGAACGATCAAACTCTGCGTGCAATACGCTAGGGGCGAGGTCGCGGCCATGTCAAGTGCGGCCCGAGAGACGAGACCCGAGAAGCGAGGAGCAGCGATGGCGAAGGCGCCCACCGTCGAAGACGTCGCGGCCCACGCGGGCGTCTCGCGTCAGACCGTGTCGAACGTGCTCAACACCCCGGAGATCGTGCGCCCCGCCACGAAGGAGCGGGTGCTCGAAGCGATCGACGCACTCGGGTACCGGCGGCACGCGGCCGCGCGCCGACTGCGGTTGCGACGAAGCTCGACCATCGGCATCCGACTCGATCCCTACGTCGGCGGGATCTCCGGCGTCGTGCTCGACCGCTTCGTGCACGCCATCACCGAGCACGCCAGTGAGCGGGGGATGCGCATGCTCGTCTACGCGGCCCGCGACACCGACGAGGAGCTCGCGCGCCTGTCCGAGCTCTGGGAGGGCTCAGAGATCGACGCGGCCATCATCACCGGCACCTTCCGCGATGACCCGCGGGTCGGACATCTGGATGCCGAGGGCCTGCCGTTCGTGTCGTTCGGCCGGCCGTGGGGCGAGGATGACATCGCAGACCCGCGACACCTGTGGGTCGACGTCGACGGGGCGGCGGGAACGCGGGCGGCGACGCAGCATGCGCTCGGCGCGGGTGGTCACGTGACGTTCTTCGGATGGCCGTCGGGCTCGGGGACGGGCGACGATCGCGAACGCGGCTGGCAGGAGGCGATCCGTGATGCGGCCGCTCGGGGCGGTCGCCTGATCGCTGAGGACTCCGTTCCTCAGGCGCGGGCCGCCATGGAGGCCGCGCTCTCGGCCGGACTCGAGACGGATGCTCTCGTCTGCGCCAGTGACTCCCTGGCAGTGGGGGCTCTTCTCGCGCTGGCGGATGCGCGCCGGGTCCTGCCGGTGATCGGCTTCGACAACACCCCGACGGCCGAGGCGCTCGGCTTCTCGAGCGTCGAGCAGCGACCCGAAGATGTCGCCACCGCGGTGCTCGAGCTGCTCATGGGACCGACGGGAGACGTCGTCGCCCCTCGTCGCCTCGAGGCCGGATCGGCGCACGCGCTGATCGCTCCTGAGCTCGTCGTGCGCTGATCCGTAGCGTCAGACCCCGGGAATCAGCAGGTGCGCGATCGTGAAGATCGCGAGCCCCGCGAGGGCGCCGACGAACGTACCGTTCAGTCGGATGTACTGCAGGTCGCGGCCGACCATGAGCTCGATCTTCTCGGTCGTCTCCACCGGATCCCAGCGCTCGACGGTGTCGGTGATGATCGACGCGATGTCGTGACGATAACGATCGACGAGGAACACGGCGGCGTCCGACACCCAGGCATCGACACGGTGCTGCAGTGCGGCATCCGTCGTGAGCCTGTCGCCGACCTCCTGCAGTGCCTGGGCCGCGCGTACGCGCAGTCCGCTCTCGGGGTCGGCGAGGGCGCTGAGCAAGCCGTTCTTGGCGGTGTTCCACGCTTCGGCCGCGAGGGCGCCGACGCGCGGGCTGTCGAACAGCGAAGCCTTGGCGTTCTCGAGCTTGGCTCTGGTCGCCGGGTCATTCTGCAGGCTGTCGGCGAGGCGAGCAAGATAGCCGTCGACGGCGATGCGGGCGGGATGCTGCGGATCGGCCTGCACGGCGCGCACGAACTTGACCGCCTCGTTGTAGGCGGTGTCGTCGACGAATCGGTGGGCGAGCTTCGGCACCCACCCGGGCAAGCGGCGTGAGATGAGTCCCGAGAACGACGCGGCGTTCGCATCCAGCCAGCGGCCGATGCTGTCGGCGGCGAGGTCGACCGCGCCGTGATGCGCGCCGGCCTCGACGATCTTCTCGAGCCAGGCGCCGGCCGGCGGGCCCCACTCGGGAGAGACGAGGTGCTCGCGAGCGAGGTCGGTGATGAGGTCGCGCACGTCGTCGTCGCTGAGCGCGTTGAGCACGGCGGTCGCGATCGTCGCACCCTCGGCGGCGACGCGCTCGGCATGGGGGGGCTCGCGCAGCCACTCTCCGGCGCGCTTCGCGATCGCTGTGCTCGCGAGCTTGGTGCGCACGACGCTCGCCTCGAGGAAGTTCGTCTCGACGAACTCGCCCAGCGTGCGTCCGATCTCGTCTTTGCGATTGGGGATGATCGCGGTGTGCGGAATGGGCAGACCGAGCGGCCGGCGGAACAGCGCCGTCACGGCGAACCAGTCGGCGAGAGCGCCCACCATGCCGCCCTCCGCGGCGGCGCGGACGTAGGCCAACCACGGCTGTCTCTCCTGGAAGGCGAACGCGATCACGAACACGACGGCCATGAAGATCAGCGCGCCGAGAGCCACTGCCTTCATCCGACGCAGGGCGCGAAGCCGCTCCTGGTCGGCGGGAGAGAGCAGGGCCATCGGGGTGCGCGGCATGACGTCATCCTTTCACGCGGAGCTCTCCGCGGTGGGCTTGCCCCGCCTGTCGGCCCCAGGACCCGAGTACCCTCGAAGCGTGATCGAAGACATCAAGAAGCGGGCCCTGCATCGCACCAGCATCCTCGAGGGGCAGATGCGCGGCGTCGCTCGGATGATCGAGAACGAGGAGTACTGCATGGACATCATCACGCAGTCCCGCGCGATCCAGCGGTCACTGGAGTCCCTCAACCGCCTGCTGCTCGAGAATCATCTGCGCACGCACGTGACGCACATGTTCGACGAGGGCGGGGAAGAGCGCGACAAGGCCGTCGACGAACTGCTCAAGGCGTTCGACTTCGACCGCAAGTAGAGCCGCGCTCCTCCGTCGTCACCGCTTTCCGTCGAAGACCTCGCCCTCCATGGCGTCGTAGCCCTCGGCCTGCGGGTCGCCGTGGGATCCGCCCGACAGGGCGTACTCCTCTTCGGGCGAGAGGATCAGGCGGTGCCGGAAGAACAGGCCGAACCCGAGCAGGATGATCGCATAGACGATCGCGATCGCGATGATCGCCGGGCCGAAGGTCGGGTTGAGCAGGAAGCCCACGAAGATCAGCGCGGCGATCACGAGCGCGATCACGGCACCGGGGATGCCCCACGGGCTCACGTACGGGCGATCGACGTTCGGGAACTTCTTGCGCAGGATGATGAACGACACGAGCTGCAGCCCGTAGGCGACGACCGCACCCCACACGGCGATGTTGAGCACGATCGCGCCCGCGACGGACCCCGCGCCCTCGGAGTCGACGGCCGTGAGCACGTCGAGCACCACGAGGGCGATGAAGCCGATGGCGGCACCGACCGTGAGTGCGACCCACGGCGTCTGCCGCTTTCCGGTGAGCGAGAGGAAGCGAGGGTAGTAGCCGGCCCTCGACAGCGAGTACATGTTGCGCCCGTAGGCGAACATGATGCCCTGCAGTGACGCGAGCAGGCCGATGAGGGCGAACAGCGCGAGCACTGCGGCGAGCTGATCGCCGACGATCGCACGGAAGCCGTCGAGCAGCGGTTCGCCGGCGGTTCCGGTCGCCTCGGCGCCGATGACTCCGGTGTTGAGGAACAGCACCAGGAGGCCGGTGACGATGAGCGTGCC
Organism: Actinomycetota bacterium; assembly: GCA_037033305.1. Lineage (GTDB taxonomy): Bacteria > Actinomycetota > Actinomycetes > Actinomycetales > Microbacteriaceae > Microbacterium. Next base: position 17,426 of record JAZBLP010000038.1, read on the forward strand.
CCGGGCCCAGAATCCGGCCTTCGGGATGTCGCGGGTCGGGTTGTGCGACTCCTCGGCCGCCAGCGGCAGCTCCTCGATGCCCAGGAAGAACCACATCGCGAACGGGAGGGCGAACAGGATCGGCAGGACGCCGTGCGGGAGGAACGCGGTCTGGCCCTCGTCGGGAACGATGTCCCACAGGGCGTCCCACGAGAACGCGCCCGAGAAGATCGCCATGGCGGAGAACACCAGGATGATGCCGATCGAGATCACCGAGACGACGATCGCGAAGCGGAACGAGATGGCGGCGCCCGCGGAGTTCAGGGCGATGAAGACGATGTAGAGGATGAGGTACCAGACCCAGCCCGGAAGCTCGAGGCCGAGCAGCTCGCTCGTGATGCCGTTGGCATACGACGCCGAGAAGTAGACGATCACCGCCGTGGTCGCGACGTACTCGATGGTCTCGGCGGCACCGGTGACGAGGCCGCCCCATGGCCCCATGGCCGAGCGGGCGAACGAGTACGCGCCGCCGGTGTGCGGCATCGCGGCCGCCATCTCGCCGATCGCGAAGATCATGCCGTAGTACATGGCGACGAGGATCGCGAAGGCGATGAGCATGCCGCCGAAGCCCGCGAAGTCGATGCCGAAGTTCCAGCCCGAGAAGTCGCCCGAGATCACCGCGGCGACCGCGAGGCCCCACAGGCCCCAGACTCCGGCCGACCTCTTCAGGGTCCGTTTCTCGAAATACTCACTCCCGGCGCGTGTATAGGTCGCTCCGGCGACCTTGCGGGATTCATTGCTCTGCTGGGACATCCGCTCTCCGTTCGCATGCGTGCAGGCGCCGGGTGCACCTTGCGGACGATTGTGACAGTCAATGGTGGTTTCGTCTACCTTTAAACGTCGAGGTGATCTACTCTGAGGGCGAAGCCGGTCGGCCGATCGCTTCACCGCACGAGAACGGAGCGTCAGATGTCGGGCAACCTGAGCATCGAACAGCTGGATGCCGGCATCGCCGCCGGCGAGATCGACACGGTGATCGTGGCCTTCGCGGATGCGCAGGGGCGACTGGTCGGCAAACGCGTGTCGGCACGGCTGTTCCAGGAGGACATCCTGGCTCACGGGGCCGAGGCCTGCGACTACCTGCTCTCGGTCGACGTCGACATGAACACGGTCGACGGCTATGCGATGTCGGGCTGGGATCGCGGGTACGGCGACATGGTGCTGAAGCCCGACGTCGAGACCCTGCGCACCATCCCATGGCTCGAGGGCACCGCATTGGTCATGGCCGACCTGGTCTGGCAGAACGGCGAACCCGTCGGACCATCTCCCCGCGCCATCCTCGATCGCCAGCGCGACCGCCTCGCCCAGCGCGGCTGGACGGCCTACTCGGGCACCGAGCTGGAGTTCATCGTCTTCGAGGACACCTACCGCGAGGCATGGGCGCGCAAGTACGAGGGGCTGACACCGGCCACCGACTACAACGTCGACTACAATCTGCTCGCCTCGACCCGCATGGAGCCGCTGCTGCGCGACATCCGGAACAGCATGGACGGCGCAGGGCTCTACTGCGAGGGCGTGAAGGGCGAGTGCAACTTCGGCCAGCAGGAGATCGCGTTCCGCTATGCGGAGGTGCGCGAGACCGCCGACCAGCACGCGATCTATAAGAACGGTGCGAAGGAGATCGCCGAGCAGCACGGCAAGGCGCTCACGTTCATGGCCAAGTTCAACGAGCGCGAGGGCAACAGCTGTCACATCCACCTGTCGCTGCGCGACGAGTCGGGGGCGCCGGTGATGGCCGGAGACGGCGAGCACGGCTTCAGCCCCGTGATGGAGCACTGGATCGCCGGCATCCTCGCGACCCTGCGGGAGTTCACCCTGCTCTTCGCGCCCAACATCAACTCGTACAAGCGGTTCGCGAAGGGCAGCTTCGCCCCGACCGGGGTGGCCTGGGGCATCGACAACCGCACGTGCGCGCTGCGCGTCGTGGGCCACGGATCGGGCCTGCGTGTCGAGAACAGGGTGCCCGGCGGAGACGTGAACCCGTACCTCGGCATCTCGGCCATCATCGCCGGTGGCCTGTACGGCATCGAGAACGAGCTGCCCCTGCCCGAACGGTTCACCGGCAACGCCTACGAGGATGCCGTCGACCACCTGCCCACGACACTGCGCGAGGCCGCGAAGCTCTTCAGCGAATCGGCCGTCGCCCGCGAGGCGTTCGGCGACGACGTCGTCGAGCACTACCTCAACCAGGCGCGCATCGAGGTCGAGGCCTACGACGCCGCCGTCACCGATTGGGAGCGCATCCGTGGCTTCGAGCGCCTCTGACACGCGGCCGCTGATCGGCGTCACCACCTATCTCGAGCGGGCCCAGCAGGGGGTGTGGGATGTGAGGGCGGCGTTCCTGCCCGAGCAGTACCTCACCAGCGTGACCTCCTGCGGCGGCATCGCGCTGCTCCTCCCGCCGCAGGATCCGGATGCCGCGGATGCGGCGATCTCGGGGATGGACGGCCTCGTGCTCTCCGGCGGTGCCGACGTCGCTCCCGAGCTGTACGGCGAGGACCGGCATCCGCTCACCGATCCCGCCCGCGTCGATCGCGACGCGTGGGAGCTCGCGCTGTTCCAGGCGGCGGAGCGACGGGGGATCCCGGTGCTCGCGATCTGCCGCGGGCTGCAGCTCGTGAACGTCGCCCGCGGCGGCACGCTGCAGCAGCATCTGCCCGAATCGCTCGGCACCGAGAAGTACCGCATCGGCGGAGGCGTCTTCGCCGAGAACGACGTCGCGGTGTCGACCGACACTCCGCTCGCCGACATCATCGGCGAGACCGAGATGCGCGTGCACAGCTACCACCACCAGGGCGTCGACCGCCTGGGCGAGGGGCTCGTGGCGGCGGCGCATTCCGACGACGGGCTGGTGCAGGCCTTCGTCGACACCTCGGCCGGCCACATCGTCGGCGTCCAATGGCATCCCGAGGAGAACGCCGAGGATCGGCGCCTCTTCACCGATCTCGTCTCACAGGCTCGTGCGTTCGCCGCACGGCGGAAGGAGGACGCCCGATGAGCGCGTTCACAGTCATCAACCCGTCGACCGGCGCGGCGATCCGCGAGGTCGCCCGGGCTGACATCGGCGAGACGGATGCCGCGATCGCCCGCGCTGTCGCGGCGCAGCGCCGGTGGGCCGCGCTCGCCCCGGTTGCTCGGGCCGATGCCCTGCGGTCGTTCGCTCGCACGGTGGAGGCCGCGGTCGAAGAGCTCGCACAGTTGGAGGTGCTGAACTCCGGGCACCCCATCGGCTCTGCCCGGTGGGAGGCCGGTCACGTCGCCCAGGTGCTCAACTACTACTCCGCCGACCCCGAGCGTCTCTCGGGTCGGCAGATCCCGGTGGCCGGCGGGCTCGACGTCACGTTCCACGACCCGTACGGCGTGGTCGGGGTCATCGTGCCATGGAACTTCCCCATGACGATCGCGGCGTGGGCCTTCGCGCCGGCGCTCGCCGCGGGCAACGCCGTCGTGCTGAAGCCGGCCGAACTCACGCCTCTCACGGCCATCCGCCTGGGCGAGCTCGCCCTCGAAAGCGGCCTTCCCGAGGGGCTCTTCGAAGTCGTCACCGGGTCTGGTTCGGTCGTCGGACAGCGGCTCGTCGAGCATCCGGACGTCCGCAAGGTCGTGTTCACCGGGTCGACCGAGGTCGGCATCGAGGTCGCCGCCGGATGCGCGCGTGCGCTCAAGCCGGTGACCCTCGAACTCGGCGGCAAGAGCGCCAACATCGTCTTCGCCGACGCCGACCTCGAGAAGGCGGTCGCCGCGGTGCCCGGCTCGGTGTTCGACAACGCCGGGCAGGACTGCTGTGCTCGCAGCCGACTGCTCGTGCAGCGATCGGTGTACGACCGATTCCTCGAACTGCTCGAGCCGGCGGTCGCCGCCTGGCGGGTCGGCGACCCGTCGAGTGCCGACACCGACATGGGGCCCCTGATCTCGGCCGCGCACCGCGACACCGTGTCGGGCTTCCTCGACGACGCGACCATCGCGTTCCGTGGGAGCGCACCCGAGGGCGACGGATTCTGGTTCGCACCGGCCGTGGTGCTCGCCGACCCGTCAGACCGGATCGCCCAGCAGGAGGTGTTCGGCCCGGTCGTGGCCGTGCTGCCCTTCGACGACGAGGCCGATGCGATCCGTCTGGCGAACGACACCGCCTACGGTCTCGCGGGCTCGATCTGGACCGAGAGCCTCGGACGCGCCGTTCGCGTCTCGCGCGGCGTGCAGAGCGGCGTGCTCTCGGTGAACTCGCATTCGTCCGTGCGGTATGCGACGCCCTTCGGCGGTATGAAGGCATCCGGACTCGGGCGTGAGCTCGGCCCCGATGCCGCCGAGCACTTCACCGAGACCAAGAACGTCTTCTTCGCGACCGACGAATCCTGACCCGCATCCCACCCTGCAACGGAGAACACACATGACCATCGATCTGACCCAGCGCCTCAAGGACCGCGTCGCCATCATCACGGGCGGAGCCAGCGGCATCGGTTTCGCCACCGCCCAGCGCTTCGCCGCCGAAGGCGCGTTCGTCGTCATCGCCGACGTCGACCCCGCCACCGGCGAGAAGGCTGCGGCCGAGGTGGGCGGGGCGTTCCGCCCTGTCGACGTGGCCGACGAGACCATGGTCAACACGCTGTTCGACGGCGTCGCCGAGGAGTTCGGCCGCATCGACATCGCGTTCAACAACGCCGGCATCTCGCCCGCCGACGACGACTCGATCGAGACCACCGAGCTTCCGGCGTGGGATCGCGTGCAGGACGTGAACCTCAAGAGCGTCTATCTCTGCAGCCGGGCGGCACTTCGTCACATGGTGCCGGCGGGTCGCGGATCGATCATCAACACCGCGTCATTCGTCGCCCTGCTGGGGTCGGCGACCTCGCAGATCAGCTACACCGCGTCGAAGGGCGGCGTGCTGGCGATGTCACGTGAGCTCGGCGTGCAGTTCGCGCGGCAGGGGGTGCGCGTGAACGCCCTGTGCCCCGGGCCGGTGAACACACCGCTGCTGCAGGAGCTGTTCGCGAAAGACCCCGAGCGCGCGCAGCGACGACTCGTGCACGTGCCGATGGGGCGGTTCGCCGAGCCGTCCGAGCTCGCCGCGGCCGTGGCATTCCTCGCCTCTGACGACTCGTCGTTCATCACCGCCAGCGCCTTCGTCGTCGACGGCGGCATCACCAACGCCTACGTCACCCCGCTGTGACACGCGATCATGTCGCTGTGACAGGCTGAGACGCATGAGCGAGCACCCATCCGACGGCGATCTCGTCGAGGTGCGCCGGGCGGTCTACCGGCCGCTGCGCCGAGGCAACGCCCTCGAGGATGCGGTCGCTCGTCTCGTGCAGACGATCCGTCTCGGCGTGGTCGCCCCGGGGGAGTCGCTGCCTCCGGAGCGGGAGCTCGCGGCATCCTTCGGGGTGAGTCGCGACACTGTGCGAGAGGCGATCCGCGAACTCGCCGACACGGGGTACCTCGTGCCCAAGCGGGGCAGGTACGGCGGCACGTTCATCGCCGATCCGCTGCCCCAGCCCTCGGATGCCGGTGCGGTGACCGCCGCTGAGATCGACGATGTCCTGGGGCTGCGGCGGGTCCTCGAGACCGGAGCGGTGCGGGCTGCAGCGGGGCGGACGCTCGATGCGGCGACGCGGGCCGACCTGTGGGCACGGCACGAGGCCGCGTTGCCCGCCGGCCCTGAGGAGTACAGGCGCCTCGACACCCTGCTGCACCTCGCGATCGCGGAGGCCGCCGGCATCCCTTCGCTCGTGGCGCTGGTCGCCGAGAACCGGGCGGACGTCAACGCGTGGCTCGACACGTTCCCGCTGATGCCGCGCAACATCCAGCACTCGGGCGAACAGCACGAGCGCATCGTCACGGCGATCCTGGCTGGACGCCCCGATGCCGCCGAGGCCGCGATGCGCGACCACCTGGCAGGTTCTGAGGCGCTGCTGCGCGGGTTCCTGATCTGAACCCGCGCCGGCACGAGGTCGCGGATCTGCACGGCGTCGCGGATCTGCGTCGTGTCGCAGTGATCCGGTGGAAACTCTGCGACCCGGGCGGGTATCTGCGACCGTGCGCAGATACCCGCCCGGGTGGGTCAGCGGTGGGACAGCGTGAGACAGCGCGTGGGTCAGCGGGCGGCGTGCTCGTCGGCGACCGCGAGTGCCTCGTCGAGCACGGTGAGACCGCGCACGAGCTCATCCTCGCTGATCACGAGCGGCGGGGCCACGTGCATCCGGTTGAAGTGCGTGAACGGCCAGACACCCGCCTTCTTCGCGGCGGCGGCGAAGGCGGCCATCGGCGCGGCATCCGCTCCGCTCGCGTTGAACGGAACGAGCGGCTCGCGCGTCTCCTTGTCGCGCACGAGCTCGACCGCCCAGAACAGACCGCGGCCGCGCACCTCCCCGACGCTCGGGTGCGTGTCGACCCAGCGGCGCAGGGTCGGCTCGACGACGCGCTCGCCGAGATCGCGCACACGCTCGAGGATGCCGTCGCGGCGGAACACCTCGAAGGTCGCGACGCCCGCGGCGCACGCGAGCGGGTGGCCCGAGTACGTGAGTCCGCCGGCGAACGGGGTGGTCTCGAAGGCCTTCGCGATGCGCTCCGAGATCACGACGCCGCCGAGCGGCACATACCCCGAGTTCACGCCCTTGGCGAAGGTGATCATGTCGGGGCGGCCGTCGTACGCGTCGATGCCGAACCACTCGCCGAGCCGGCCGAAGCCCACCATGACCTCGTCGGCGATGTAGACGATGCCGTAGCGGTCGCACAGCTCGCGCACGCCCTGCAGATAGCCGGGCGGCGGCACGAGCACGCCGTTCGTGCCGACCACGGTCTCGATGATGATCGCTGCGATGGTCTGAGGGCCTTCGAGCTGGATGGTCTGCTCGAGGTGGGCGAGCGCGCGCTCGGACTCCTGCTCGGGAGTCTCGGCGTGGAAGGGCGAGCGGTAGAGGTAGGGCCCGAAGAAGCGCACGGCGCCGGAATCAGGGGTGCCGTTCGCCCATCGACGGGGGTCGCCCGTCAGTGAGATCGCGGTCGAGGTCGACCCGTGGTAGCTGCGGTACATCGAGAGCACCTTGTGGCGACCTGTCGATTGACGCGCCATGCGCACCGCGTACTCATTGGCCTCGGCGCCGCCGTTCGTGAAGAACACCTTCTCGAATCCCTCGGGCGCGACCTCGACGATGAGTCGGGCGAGTTCGCCGCGCACGTCGTTGGCCATCGCCGGCTGGATGGTCGAGAGGCGTCCCGCCTGCTGCTGGATCGCCGTGACGAGGTCGGGATGCTGGTGACCCAGGTTGAGGTTCACGAGCTGGCTCGAGAAGTCGAGGTAGGCGTTCCCCGCGTAGTCCCAGAACGTCGAGCCCTCACCCGCGGCGACGGGCAGCGGGTCGATGAGTCCCTGGGCGCTCCAGGAGTGGAAGACGTGGCCGCGGTCATCCGCCCGCACCTGCGCCTCGGCCTCGGGTGCCGGAAGCGGATGCGACGCGCCGTGGCGATCGGTGAAGTTCGTCATGTCTCGTGTCTCAGTTCTCGGTGTCTGCTCGGAAGCTCAGTGGTTGCTCGGGAAGCCCAGGTCGATCTGCGAGGGCGTGTGGTCGGGCCAGCGCGTGGTGACGACCTTCGACCGAGTGTAGAAGTGCACCGACTCGGGACCGTAGATGTGCGAGTCGCCGAACAGCGAGTCCTTCCATCCGCCGAACGAGTACGCGCCGATCGGCACCGGAATCGGCACGTTGATGCCGACCATGCCGACCTCGACGTCGAACTCGTACTGGCGGGCGGTGCCGCCGTCGCGCGTGAAGATCGCGGTGCCGTTGCCGTAGGCGTTCGCGTTGACGAGCTCGACGGCCTCGGCATAGGTCTCGACGCGAACGACCGAGAGCACCGGGCCGAAGATCTCGTCGTCGTAGACCTTCATCCCGGGAGCGACCCGGTCGATGAGGCTGACACCGATGAAGAAGCCCTCCGAGTCGAACTCCTTCGTCGTGCCGTCGACCACCACCGTCGCACCCTCGGCGGACGCCCCCGTCACGTACGAGGCGACGCGGTCGCGGTGCTCGCGGGTGATGAGCGGACCCATCTCGCTCGCGGCATCCGTGCCCGCGCCGATCGTGAGGCCCTCGACGCGCGAGGCGATCGCGGCGACCAGGTCGTCCGCGACGTCGCCCACCGCGACCAGCACCGAGACGGCCATGCAGCGCTCGCCCGCCGAACCATAGGCGGCCGAGACCGCGGCGTCGGCTGCGGCGTCGATGTCGGCATCCGGCATGACGACCATGTGGTTCTTCGCGCCGCCCAGTGCCTGCACCCGCTTGCCGGCGTTCGCCGCACGCTGGTAGATCGAGCGGGCGATCGGGGTCGATCCGACGAAGCTGATCGCGTTCACGCGGGGCGACTCGAGCAGGGCGTCGACGGCCTCCTTGTCGCCGTGCACGACGTTGAGCACGCCGTCGGGCAGACCAGCCTCCTGGAACAGCTTCGCGATCCAGACGGCCGCCGACGGGTCCTTCTCGCTCGGCTTCAGCACGACCGTGTTGCCGCAGGCGATCGCCGAGGCGACCATCCACAGCGGCACCATCACGGGGAAGTTGAACGGGGTGATCGCGGCGACGACGCCGACCGGCTGCTTGACCGAGTGCACGTCGACCCCGCGCGAGACCTGCTCGCTGCGCTCTCCCTTGAGCAGGTGCACGAGGCCGGCGGCGAACTCGACGTTCTCGATGCCGCGCGAGACCTCGCCCGCGGCATCCGAGAGCACCTTGCCGTGCTCCGAGGTGACGATCGCGGCGAGTTCGGGGGTGCGCTCCTTGAGCAGCTGGCGCAGGCGGAAGAACACGTCGGCGCGCTTGATGAGACTCGTCTCGCGCCAGGCGGGCAGAGCGGATGCCGCGGCGGCGATCGCCTGGTCGACCTCGGCTGTCGACGCGAAGGCGACCTGCTTCGATACCTGTCCCGTGGCGGGGTCGAAGACCTCTCCCGTGCGCGCCGCGTCGGCGGTCTCTGCTCCATTGATGAGGTGACGGACGATGTCCACGGGACTCCTTCGTGCTGCGTGATACGTGTCGAACACTCTGACCGAGCGGCGATACGCTGAGTTAGCTCCCATGATCACAGAGCGCAAGGAGGCGAACACGTGTCAGAACGTAGCGACTTCGATCACGGCCGGACAGAACGTCCGGAGGAGGATGCCTTCCTGACGGTGTCCGAGGTGCTGTCCGAGGCGGCTGTGCAGCAGGGCGGACCCGCGGTGCTCGTCGGCGGTGCCGCCCTCGATGTCGCGGTGCGGTGGGTGCATGTCTCCGACAGCCCCGATGTCGCGCGGCTTCTCGACGGCGGCGAACTGCTGCTCACGACGGGAGCCGGCTGGCCGAGCGACGTCGAACAGCTTCGGCAGTTCGCGACCAGCCTGCACCGCGCGGGCATCGCCGGCATCGTGTTCGAGGTGGGCACGGCCCGTGACACGGTGCCCCCGCCGGTGGTCGACCTGTGTGCGACGGCCGGACTGGCTCTCATCGCATTGACCCGAGAGGTCAAGTTCGTCGCCGTGACCGAGGCGGTGCATCACGCCCTCATCGCCGCGCAGACGCGCGCTCTGCACGAGCGCCAGCATCTGCACGAGCTCTTCACCGCACTGAGCCTGAGGGGCGCACCGGCCGATGTCGTCGTGTCCGAGACCGCGCGGGCGCTGCGCGCACCGGTGGTCCTCGAGAATCTCGCAGGGGAGGTGATCGCCTCCGAGGGGCTCGACATGCCGATCGCCGAGGTCCTGAGGTCGCGGGGCGACGCCGAGCGGGTGCTCGTGCAGGCGCGCGGGGTGCGCTGGGGCACGCTGCTCGCTCTGCCCGGTCCGACGCACCCTGCCGGACGAGTCACTGTGCTCGAACAGGGGGCGACAGCCCTCGCGTTCGGCTGCATCGCCGACGGCGGCGACGCGGAATGGTCGCTGCTCGCGCAGCGCGCGGTGATCGACGACCTGCTGGGAGCGCGGTTCGCCACGGCAGACGACATCGATGCCCGGCTGCGCGCCGGTGGATTCGCCCTCGCCGACCGTCAGTGCCACGGGATCGTCGCCCGGGGAACGGCGTCGATCAGCGAGTTGGCCTATCGCGCGCGACAGGCGGGGTTCGCCGTCATGGCCGCCAGGGTCGACGACGACGACGTCGCTCTACTCTCTCTGCCGGCATACGCCGTGCTCTCCGACGAGGTCGTGCTGCGCATCGCCGGTCCTGATCGCGCAGTGTTCGTCGGCCCGGTCGCCGACGACGTGATCGGACTGCTCGGCTCGCTGCGTGCCGCGCGCGACCTGGCCGACAGCGACCGCGCCGAGGCCGGGGCCAGAGTGCGGCGCGTCGACGATCGCCCGCTCGAACGCCTCGTCGCCACTCTTCGCGATGACCATCGACTGCACGAGCACAGCGAGCGGATGCTGGCGCCGCTGATCCGTCACGACCGCGAGCGCCGCGGTGACCTGCTCGTCGTACTCGCCGCCCTCGTCGCGCACCCGGGCAACCGCTCGGCCGCGGCGGCGGCGAGCCACCTGTCGCGGTCGGTCTTCTATCAGCGCCTCACGCTGATCGGCGATCTGCTCGGCGCCGACCTCGACGACGGCGAGACGATCGCGGCGCTCCACCTCGCCCTGCTGGCGAGGCGTCGCACCGCGGCGTCCGCCTGAGTCAGAGCACCGCCTGCGCGTCGGTGAGCACGCTCCTCAGGATCTGCCCGATCTCGCGGAACTCGGCGGGGCCGATCGTGAGCGGCGGGGCGAGCTGGATCACGGGGTCGCCGCGGTCGTCGGCGCGGCAGTACAGCCCGGCTTCGAACAGCGCGGGCGAGAGGAAGCCGCGCAGCAGCCGCTCGGACTCGTCATCGTCGAAGGTCTCGCGCGTCGCCTTGTCCTTCACGAGCTCGATGCCGAAGAAGTACCCGTCGCCGCGCACGTCGCCGACGATGGGCAGATCGAGCAGCGTCTCGAGCTCGGCGCGGAACAGCGGCGAGTTCTCGCGCACGTGCTCGTTGAGCCCCTCTTCATCGAAGATCGCGAGGTTCTCGAGGGCGACCGCGGCCGAGACCGGGTGGCCGCCGAACGTGTATCCGTGCGGGAATGACACGTCGCCCTTGGAGAACGGCTCGTAGATCCGGTCGCTGATGACCGTGGCGCCGATCGGCGAGTAGCCGCTCGTCATGCCCTTGGCGCAGGTGATCATGTCGGGCACGTAGCCGAGGCCCGTGCACGCGAAGGTGTGACCCAGTCGTCCGAATGCGCAGATGACCTCGTCGGAGACCAGCAGCACGTCGTGACGGTCGCAGATCTCGCGCACCCGGGCGAAGTAGCCGGGAGGGGGCGGGAAGCATCCGCCCGAGTTCTGCACCGGCTCGAGGAAGACCGCGGCGACCGTGTCGGCGCCCTCGAACAGGATCATCTCCTCGATGCGGTCGGCCGCCCAGCGGCCGAAGGCCTCGAGGTCGTCGCTCGGGCCGCCCATCTCGGCTGCGCGGTAGAAGTTGGTGTTCGGCACCCGGAAGCCGCCGGGGGTGACCGGCTCGAACATCGACTTCATCGCCGGGATGCCGGTGATGGCGAGCGCACCGTGCGGGGTGCCGTGATAGGCGACCGAGCGCGAGATGACCTTGTGCTTGGTGGGCTTGCCCATCAGCTTCCAGTAGTGCTTCGCGAGCTTGAACGCGGTCTCGACCGCCTCACCGCCGCCCGTCGAGAAGAACACGCGGTTCAGGTCGCCGGGCGCCTCGGCCGCCAGTCGGTCGGCGAGCTCGATGGCCGCCGGGTGGGCATACGACCAGAGCGGGAAGAACGACAGCTCGGAGGCCTGCTTCGCCGCGGCCTCGGCGAGCCGACGGCGCCCGTGGCCGGCGTTGACGACGAAGAGCCCGGCGAGGCCGTCGAAGTACTCCTTGCCCTTCGAGTCCCAGATGCGGTGACCGTCACCCTTGACGATGATCGGCACTCCGCTCTTGTCCATCGTGGACTGCCGCGTGAAGTGCATCCACAGGTGGTCCTTCGCCATGGCCTGGAGCTCGGCCTCGGACGGTGTCGGGCGGTGCGTGCTCATCTGGTCCCCCAGTTGTAGAGCTGCTTCTGCAGCTTGGCGTAGATGAAGGTCTCGGTCGACAGCACTCCGTCGATCGGGCGGATGTGGTCGTTGATCATGGCGAGCAGGTCCTCGTCGTCCTCGCAGACGACCTCGGCGAGGATGTCGAAGGATCCGACCGTGATCACGACGTAGTCGATCGCGGGGATCTCGGCGATGGCCTCGGCGACGATCCGGGTGTCCCCGGAGACGCGGATGCCGATCATCGCCTGCCTCGGGAAACCGAGCTGCATCGGATCCGTCACCGCGACGATCTGCATGACGCCGGCCTCGGTGAGACGCTGCACGCGCTGGCGGACCGCGGCCTCGCTCAGCCCCACCTCTCGTCCGATGTCGGAGTACGAGCGCCGCCCGTCCTCCTGCAGCAGCTCGATGATCGTCTTCGCGACATCGTCCAGAGGGGGGTGCTTCTTCGAGGACGGCATGATGCGATCCTCGCATCCGAGCGAGCGCGGTTCAACCGATTCCGCAGATTAGCCTCGGTGCGACCCGGGAAACCGCAGAATATTGGCTTAGCTTTCGAGGGGCCCCAGCCACGCGCTCGCCGCGGTGGAGTGCGCCGATTCGGGATCGGAGGGGTGGAATGCCCCCGCCAGGACGTCGCGGTAGAGACGCGACAGCTCGTTCGATGAGAAGTACGAGCCGCCGCCGGCGACGAGCATCGCCTGATCGACGACGTGCTTCGACATCGTGATCGCCCGGTGCTTGACGCCCGACAGCAGGGTGAACCACCGGGCGCCGTTGTCGACCTGCTCGTCGACATCGCGCGCGAGCACCGCGATCTGCGGCGGAAGAGCGTCATAGGCGAGTCCCATGTCGGCGATGCGCCAGCGGATGTCGGGATCCTGGCTGTACGTCGCACCCGTCTTCTTCGAGCGGCGCATCTGCGCGGTGAGCACCGCGAGGTCGAGCGCGCGGCGCGCGATGCCGGTGTATACCGACGCGAGCAGGATCTCGAAGACCGAGAAGATCCCGAAGACGATGGGATCGGGATTCGGACCCGGGTCGATGCGGCGCACCACATGGGCGGCATCCGCCGTGGCCCCGTCGAGACGCGTCGTGCGGCTCTGGGTGCCTCTCATGCCGAGGGTGTCCCAGTCGTCGCCGGTGACGACCGCGTCGGTCCGGTCGACGAAGGCGAACACGAGCTTGGGTGCGTCGGCGCTCGTCGTGTCGAGGCCGTGCAGGCCGAGCTTCGTCCACACGGGCGCGAGCGAGGTGAAGATCTTGGTGCCGGTGAACGAGTATCCGCCGTCAGCGGTGGGGGCGGCCTCGGTGTCGCTGCCGAACAGCACCAGGTCGTTGCCGCCCTCGCTGATGCCGAAGGCGAAGACCTGGCCCGCGACCGCGCCGTCCTGCACGAACTCGAGACCCGGCACGCCGCGGTCGGAGAAGACCTTCGCGACGCCGGTCCAGACGAGGTGCATGTTGATCGCGAGCGCGGTGGCCGGTGCGGCGGACGCCAGGCGCTGCTGCAGGAGCGCCGCCTCGGCCAACCCCAGGCCCGCACCGCCGCGGTCGGCGGGCACGAGGATCGACAGGTAACCCGCATCGCGCAGCTCAGCGAGGTCCTGCTCGGGGAACGTGTTCTCTCGGTCGTGGATCGGAGCGCGCTCGCGGATGCGCTCGAGAAGGTCGTCGGGAAGATACGCGGTCGGGTCGAACGTGCTCACGCGAGGGCCTCTCTCAGCTGGCGGACGGTCTCTTCGGGCTTGTCACGATGCAGGGAGTGGCCCGCGCCTTCGACGACAGACATCGTGATCAGCGGGTTCGAGGCGAGCACGTCGGCCGCGACGTCGCCGGTGAAGATGCTGTACACCGCGGGATCGGAGGCGATCACGTGGGTGGGGACGCTCAGCCGGGCGGCATCCGCAGTGACGTCCCAGGGACTGTTCTGGACGCTCGTCTGCTCGACGGCCCAGGCGCTGGTCCGGTGCACCGCGTCGACCTTGAGCTCCCAGTCCTGCGGATGCCAGTGCGGATGCTCCTGCCGCACGAGGTCGATCCTGTTGTCGGCGAACGCGCGCTCCTGGCTCTTCCGGACGATCGCGGCATCCCGGCCGCCCACGAGGATCGCAGGGTCGAGGAGCACGAGCCGGCGCGTCCAGGCGGGACCGGATGCCGCGGCAGCAGTGCTGGACGCGCCGCCGAGCGAGTGGCCGATGACGGCATCCCACGGTCCGCCGCCATCGGGCGTCGTCGCGACGAGGTCGGCCGCATACGCGGCGACGGAGTAGTCGAGGGCGCGGGGCGCGTCGCCGTGACCGCGCAGGTCGACCGCGGTCGAGTGCCACCCGGCATCGGCGAGAGCGGCGCCGATGCGCCACATCAGAGCGCCCGACGAGCCGAGACCGTGCACGAGGAGCACTCGGCGGTCAGATGCCGGGTCGCCCCAGGAGATGCGGGGCAGCGTGAGCGGTGCAGGCATGCAGCAAGCCTACGACTGCGGCATGCGGGTGCGTCCGCCGGAGTTCAGCCCAGTGGAGGCATGTCGCCGTGGGTGGTCAGCACGCGGGCGGCCGCGGCGTGACCCGCGCTCAGGCGGGCTGCGAGGTCTGCGCCATCGAGCGTCGCCGCGAGGAACCCCGCCGCGAAGGCATCGCCGGCGCCGACCGGTTCGACGACCTCGACCCGCGGAGCCGCCACGAACACCGGCTCGTCGTCGCCGTGGAACGCCGTCGCGCCGACGTCGCCGTCCTTGACGATGAGCAGCCCGCTGTTCGGCAGATGGGCGCGGATCTCGGCGGCCGTCGCGGTGCCCCAGATGCGCTCGGCCTCGTCGCGTCCGACGAAGGCGATGTCGGCGGCATCCGCCAGGCGGGTCAGGGTGTCGGCGGCATCCTGCATCGTCCAGAGCGCGCGGCGGTCGTTCACGTCGAACGAGACGAGGGCTCCGGCGGTGCGGGCGTCGACGAACAGCTGGTCGACCATCGCGCGGCATGACGGCGAGAGGGCCGGGGTGATGCCGGTGGTGTGCACGACCCGCACGCCCGCGAGCTGCGCGGCGTCGAGGAAGCCGGGGGCCATCAGCGAGGCGGCGGACCCGCGTCGGTAGTAGTAGACGGACGACGAATCGATGCCGGGGTCCTTGAACATGACGCCGGTGGGCGCATCCGCATCGGTCTCCACCCAGAGATCGACGCCGCGACGGGCCAGCTCGCCGGAGATGCGGATGCCGATCGGGTCGTCGCCGAGGCGCGAGGCCCAGGCGGCCGGGTGCCCTGCCGAGACGAGTCCGACGGCCACGTTGCCCTCTGCTCCTGCCAGGCCCAGCGCGGCCGTCTCGGTCTCGGCGAGCGGCGCGCCGAGGGCCGTGACGAGTCCCATGGACTCGCCGATGCAGACGACCTCGGGTGCGGCGGATGCGGGGGAGGGGGCAGAGCTCATGAAGGGGTGACCGCCAGGGGTTCGGTGTCGGGATGCGGACTCGCATCGCGGTGACGCAGGTCGGGGAAGAAGCGGATGAAGACGATGGAGACGACCAGCCCTGCCGCGGCGAACAGCGTCGCGGCGAGGTAGGCGCCACGGGGGTCGGTCGCGTCGACGAGGAAGCCGGCGACGGCCGAGCCCGCGGCCGCGCCGATGAGCTGTCCCGTGCCGGCCCAGCCGAAGGCCTCGGCGGTCTCGCTGAACTTGACGCTCGCGGTCGTGATGGCGAACAGCACGGCGAGGGCCGGCGCCACGCCGATGCCGGCCACGATCAGGGTGCCGCCGAGCCAGAACTCGTTGAGGGAGAACATGGTGAGCGCCAGGCCGACCGTGACGATGGTGAGGCGGCGGGCCATCGCCCAGGGGCCGATGGGGATGTGTCCGAACGAGAGTCCGCCGGCGAGACTGCCGACCGCGAACACCGCGAGTACGAGACCGGCTGCCAGGCTGCCGTGCTCGAACGTCGCCACGACGCCGACCTCGACCGCGGAGCATGCTCCGATGAGCAGGAATCCGATGACGGTGGCGAGCAGCACCGGGGGCTTGAGCACGACTTTGCCGAGGGCGCTGCGACTGCGCGGGATGCGCACGCGGCCCACCTCGGGCGAGAGGATGAACCACGCGCCGCCGCCGACGAGGACGACCGCGACGAGCAGCAGCCCCACCGCGGTGCCGATCTGCGTCGACACGAGGGTGATGACCACGGGGGCGAGCACCCAGATGATCTCCTGCAGTGAGGCGTCGAGGGAGAAGAGGGGAGTGAGCTGCGACGAGTTCACGAGCTTCGGATAGATGGTGCGCACCGCGGCCTGCACCGGCGGCGTCGAGAGGCCGGCGATCATGCCGAGCGCCATGTACCCCGGGACGTTCAGGGGGAGCAGAGCGAGCCCCAGCACCGCGAGCACGCAGACGCTGAGAGTGAGGGTGAGTACGCGGCGCATGCCCCAGGCACCCATCCACCGACTCGTGATGGGCCCGGCGATCGCCTGTCCGACGCTGGTCGCTGCGAGCACGAGACCGGCAGACCCGTATGAGCCGGTCTGCTGCTCGACGTGCAACAGGATCGCGAGCGATGTCATCCCGTTGGGGAAGCGAGCGGTCAGCTGTGCAGCGATCATGCGCGCCACTCCGGGCGTGCGAAGAAGGTCCCGATATCCCGCCACGGGTCAACGCTACCGGGAGCCGCCGACGCGGGTCCAAGCCGGTCATCCGCGACACGCCGCGACACGCCCAAACCGACTTTCCACAGAAAATCGGATGTCCGAGGTCGGCCGTATGGTCCCCCCTGTGGATGGATCGCTCACAGGTCGTTCCCAGCCGCGATTTCACGCGGTTCGGGGGCTCCTCGAAAGGGGGTGAGCCTGTGGAAGAAACGGTGGAGAACCTGTGTTGTATCTGTGGGGAGCGGTGGAAAACTACACGTATGTAACTACTACCCCTAGTGGTCACCCTGAATGTCCGTACCTATATGTAGTATTGAGATCCCGGTGAGGGTCTACCGGAAAACAGCCTGATTCAGATGCAGGCCAGAGATGTGAGGGGAAGCGAAAAGATGTCGATCACGGTCTACACGAAGCCGTCCTGCGTTCAGTGCAACGCCACCTACCGCGCGCTCGACGCCAAGGGCATCGAGTACGAAATCCTCGACCTGTCGGAAGACGCCACGGCGCTCGAGCAGGTCAAGGCGCTCGGCTACATGCAGGCGCCCGTCGTCGTCACCGACGAGGGCCACTGGTCGGGCTTCCGCCCCGACAAGATCGACGAGCTCGCCTCGCGTCTGGCGTGATCCACCATGAGCGCCGTCGCGACCGCCGCGCCGCTCCTGGTCTACTTCTCGAGCGCCTCGGGTAACACCGCGCGCTTCGTCGAGAAGCTCGGGCTCCCTGCCCGACGCATTCCCCTTCTCCGACAGGACGAAGAACTCGTCGTCGACGAGCCCTTCGTGCTGGTCACCCCCACCTACGGCGGGGGTGAGGGGCGCGGCGTCGAACGAGGCGCGGTGCCCAAGCAGGTCATCCGGTTCCTCAACGACGAGCGCAACCGGCGTCACATCCGCGGAGTCATCTCGGCGGGCAACACCAACTTCGGCGACTCGTTCTGTCTCGCCGGTGACATCATCAGCCGCAAGTGCCACGTGCCTCACTTGTATCGGCTCGAGATCTTCGGCACACAAGACGATGTAGATCGCGTGAGCGACGGATTGGAGCGACGGTGGGTACCGCAGTTGACGAGCAGGCAGGAACCGACTCAGTGACGGACACGGTGGCGTTCAAGATGAACCCGACCTACGAGGGCCTGGACTACCACGCCCTCAACGCGATGCTGAACCTGTACGACGCGAACGGCAAGATCCAGTTCGACGCCGACAAGCGGGCGGCACGCGAGTACTTCCTGCAGCACGTCAACCAGAACACGGTGTTCTTCCACTCGCTCAAGGAGCGCCTCGACTACCTCGTCGAGAAGGAGTACTACGAGCCGGCCGTCATCGAGCAGTACTCGCTCGAGTTCATCCAGAAGCTCAACGACCTCGCCTACGGCAAGAAGTTCCGCTTCGAGACGTTCCTCGGCGCCTTCAAGTACTACACGAGCTACACGCTCAAGACGTTCGACGGCAAGCGCTACCTCGAGCGCTTCGAAGACCGCGTCGTGATGACGGCCCTCGGTCTCGCCGGCGGCGACGAGCAGCTCGCCGTCGCCCTGGTCGAGGAGATCATCTCGGGCCGCTTCCAGCCCGCGACCCCGACGTTCCTCAACTCGGGCAAGGCCCAGCGCGGCGAGCTCGTCAGCTGCTTCCTGCTGCGCATCGAAGACAACATGGAGTCGATCGCCCGCGGCATCAACTCCGCTCTCCAGCTCTCCAAGCGCGGCGGCGGCGTGGCGCTGCTGCTCTCGAACATCCGCGAGGCCGGCGCGCCGATCAAGCAGATCGAGAACCAGTCCTCGGGCATCATCCCCGTGATGAAGC
>JAZBLP010000039.1:0-35864 GCA_037033305.1 Actinomycetota bacterium
GCGCACCCCAGTCGTCGGATCGGCGCCTCTGATCGACGCCGCCGACGACCCCTCCGCGCGCTGAGGAGAGCGGGGCGAGGCATCCCCATGCCTCGCCCCGCTTGGGGAGGGCGTTCAGTGCGAGGGGGCACACCGAACGCGAGGACTCCGGCGTGAAGGGACGCCGGGTTCCTCGATCGAGGGCGCGGCGAAGAGACCGCCGCGCGGGCGGGATGACGTCTGAGCGCACAGAGTGCGCGCGTCGCACGATGATCCCCAAAATCGTTATCCCCAGTTTGACGCGGCGAACCGCGTGAATTCGGGAAGTCGAACCCCTTCGACATCCCTGATCGCAAGTTCCCCAGGCGATCGCATCCCAGTGTATGCGAATCGGGCCGTGAAACGCGATACCGCCGAGCGGAATCCTTGGTGTCGGACGCAGAAGAGCGGCGACTCCCCTGTGGGGGAATCGCCGCTCCGGGTCTCAGACGCGTGGTCTCACTCGTTGCCGACGGCCTTGTCGGCGCTGTCGCGGATCTCGTCGATCTTGTCAGCGGCGCCAGGTGCGACCTTCTTGGCGAAGTCGGCGACGCCGTCGAGCACCTTGTCGCTGATGTCCTCCGCCTGTTCGCTCTTCACTGCCTCGGCGATCTTGTCCTTGTTCTGCTCGTACAGATCCTTGCCCTTGTTGACAGTCTCATCGATACCCATGCAGTCCCCCTTGTGTGAGATCAGTGCGACGGATCCCCGACGCACGTTCATTCTGCATGCAACCTGTCGTCGGCGGAAGACATTCGGCCGACGACAGGACTACGAGAGCCAGTAGTTCTTCTTCACCGTGACTTCCCCCACCCGGAGCCCCGTGTTCAGGCCGCGGATCTCGGCGAACAGTCGGACAGGGCCTGACAGGAAGTACGGCAGCGCATATTCTCCGTACGTCGGTGAGTTCGACGCCTCGGCAGCCGTCGCGGGCACTTCGATCGCGGGCTGCGGTGCGCTCGCGATGGGAACCCCGCTCGCGTTCAGGGTCTCCGCGACGATCCTCATCTGGAAGCCCTTGGTGACCTTGGTAGCGGTGAGGTACACGACGACATGCCCGGTTTCCTTGACCGTGGCGCTGCTGTGGGCCAACCAGTACAGGTCGGCTCCCACGGGGACGCGCGTCCATACGCCCCTCGGCACGACCGTGTTCCACTGATACGTATTCGACTGATGGATGGGCACGGGGTCCTCCGATGGGGGCTGAATCGGGCCGCCTTCGACGTAGTTCTCGAAGTCGACGGAATTTGTGAATCCGAGCTGAAGCGGTGTGCCACCGATCCAGAGGGAGACGTGGACGTGGGGGCCGTATCCCGTTTCGCTGCCGAAGCCGGAGGCTCCGGAATACGCGATCACCTGGCCACGCGTGACACGCGCCCCCAGTGGCACGGTGCTCGACCGCAGGTGCAGGTAGCGGATGTAGTTGCCGTCGTCCGCGCGAAGCGCGAGATATCTCCCGGTCGCGGTCGTCGTGGAATCCTTGCGATCCACGATGGTCCCGCTCGTCGCGGCGCGAACCGGGGTTCCGGTGACTACCGCGTAGTCGGTCCCCGGCTCCCCCGAGGGCGGGTTCCTGTTCTTGTGCCCCTGCCAGGAACTCGAGATGGGCACGATGCCACAGGGGCGCAGATAGCTGCCGTCGGCGACGGCCCGTGTAGCGGAGGCGAAGAGATCCCACCCCACCGCGGCGGCGCCGAGCACGAACCCGGTGCCCACCAGGAGCGACCGCCGAGAGACCACCGGCTGCGTCACATCGACGGACGAGGGCTCAGCATCCCCCGCGCCGCACACTATCGATCGCCGCCTTCGTTCTCGCCGCGGATCAGGTTCTCGATCTGCTCTTCGGGGAGCGGCTCGAGCGACGCCGACGACATGCCCAGCTGCGGGGCGGAGGGGGTGCCACCGATCGTGCACTGCGCCTGCGCTTCGAGGCCTGCAGCCTGCGCCGGAACAAGCACGAGCCACTCGGGTGACACCAGTCGCTGCTCGATCCGGGTGCCCTCGATCGTGAACGCGACGTCGGCAGGAAAGGCCGACAGGGTCGCGTCGATGCAGATCTGCGCCAGCTCGGCAGCTGCGAACCCGCCGAAGCCGTCGGTCGCGGTCGGCTGGGGGCTCGTGGGCGACTCAGTGGGTGCGCTGGTGGCCGACTGCGTGGGGTCGGGCACCGTCGTGGCGGTGGAAGTGGGCGCCGGACTCGACGCGCCCGGCAACGCGGCGCATCCCGAGGCGCCGCCGACCAGGATGACAGCCAGAGCACTCGCGGCGACACGCCGGACAAGGGGGGATCTCATGATTCTGAATGTACCGAGCGATACGGCCGAGCCCGGGATACGACTCGGACAGTCGCGGCGAATGTCGGCGACGCGATGTCAGTGCGCCGTGGCTCCGGGGGCGACCACAGTGCGGACCGTGCGGAACAGGATGATGAGGTCTTGCATGAGCGACCAGTTCTCGACGTAGTACAGGTCGAGACGGATGGTCTCCTCCCACGACAGCGACGAGCGGCCGCTCACCTGCCACAGTCCGCTCATGCCGGGCTTGACGAGCAGACGACGATGCGCGAAATCATCGTAGAGCTCCACCTCCGAGGCGCGCTGGGGCCGAGGACCCACGAGGCTCATGTGCCCGAGGAACACATTGACCAGCTGGGGCAGCTCGTCGATGGAGTGTCTGCGGAAGAAACGTCCCACTCTGGTGATGCGCGGGTCGTCGTTGATCTTGAACAGCGGCGTCCCTGCATCGCCCTGCAGATCGAGCAGGGTCGCCAACTGGTCGTCGGCGTCCGCCACCATGGATCGGAACTTCAGCATGCCGAAGGTGCGACCTCCCCGACCGATCCGCTCCTGGTGGAAGAAGATGCTCCCGGGCCCGTCTATACGGATCGCGATGGTCGCAATGAGGAAGACCGGCGACAGGACCACGAGCAGCAGCGAGGATCCGACGATGTCGAAAGCACGCTTGAGGAAGCGCTTCGCACCTTCCATGCGGGGGAAGTCGACGTGCACGAGGGGCAGACCCGCGACGGGGGTCGCATGCATGCGCGGGCCGGCGATGTCCGTCAGCACCGGGGCCATGATGAGCTGGATGTCGCGGTCGGAAACGGAGTACCCGAGGCGGCGCATCGTCAGCGGGTCGAGGTCGTCGGACCCGACGATGATCAACGCATCGAAGCGCACCTCGTCGAGCACCTTCTCGACCTGCGCGATGTCGCCGAGCACCTCGAAGCCCGAGATGTCGTCGGCGGAGGTGCGCTCGGTGATCACGCCGACGATCTCGTAACCGCTGCTCTTGGCGCGACGGATCTCCCGAGCGACCAGGGCGACCTTGGACGGCTCCCCGATCACCACAGCCCTGTGCAGGTACTGGCCCGTCTTCTGCCGTCCACGCAGCCACTGCCGGCACATCCAGCGTGACAGCAGGAGAAGCACGAGCCCGAGCGGGAAGACGATCGCGATGAGCGCCCGCGAGAGCTCCATCCCGAGGAAGAACGCTATCGCCACCGTGACGGCGAAGGCACCGATCGACGCATTGACGATGCGGCGGTACTCGTCGGCTCCGTGCCCGACCGAGTGGCGATCACGGGAATCGGCGACGTCGAGCGCGATCAGCCAGAGGATGCCGATGAACGCGAGCGCCACGAGGTAGGACACTCGTGGGCCGCCGGGCCAGGATACGCCGGTCATAAGCCCGGGAAGAACGCAGATCGCGGCGATGATCAGCGTGAGCAGCACGATGATCACGTCGTTGTAGAAGAGGCGACTCGCGTAGAGCCGGGTCCACGCTGCTCGCCGAGTCTTCTTCAGGCGAGCAGGGGCGGTGTTCGTCGACTCCCGATGGCTGCTCGAGTCACCGTGCTCAAGTTGAACGACGATGACCCACCCCCTCGGCTATACCAGCGCTAGAACGCGAGCAAGTATATCGGTCTACCGAAATCCGAGACAGGCCTCAACCAGTGCAGCCGTCGGTGACGACGGGTTTCGACCCCTGCACCATCGGGTTGGTTCTCACCTCGAGGGGCCCGTAATCGCCATCGTCACCGACGAACGTCGCTGCCACGTCGACCGAATCACCCGGGTCGAACCATGCCTCGAAAGCGACGACGGGCCGGCCGAGATCGTCGATGTCGCGGTGCATCACCGACACCTCGTCGCCGTTGACAGTCGCATCGGCCAGCGTCGTTCCCGGAGGGCCGTAGATGTAGATCCAGTCCCGGAAGCGGGCGCCGAACGTCATGCTCTGCACATAGCGGGGCAGCGCCTCAGCCTGCCGCTGCGTCAGAGGCAGGCTGAGAGAGGCCGTGGCCGTGAAAGTCGCGGTATCCGCTTCGCAGGTCGCCGTGGCCGTCGTCGCGGTCTCGGTGAAGTAATCGATCTTCGAACCGTTGCTGTTGTTGAAGTAGATCCCGACCGTCGTCACGTTCGCGTTGCTCGTGGGAAGAACGCCGCTGATCTTGGCACCGTCGATGGCGTCGGTCACCTGCTCGTCATCGCTCCACACCAGCACGCTGCCCTGCGACGCGCTCTCGGTGATGGCCCACAGCATGTCCTTCAGATCGAAGTCGCCGGTGGCGACCGTGTCGAAGACCGCGGCGGCGGTGTCGGCGAAGAATCCATCGACGAGGTCGGGTTCCTTGTAGGAGTCCCAGCGGCCGTAGACCTCGCTGAGCAGCAGTGAGACGGCGTTGTCCTCGGAGAGCGTCTCGCCGGAGGCCAGCTCGATGGGACCGGTCGCCTTCAGGATGCGCGAGAGCGCGAGAGGATCGATGGAGACCACGCCGGCGATCTCATCGTCGGCGATGTCGCGTTGCCACCACGCGCGCATGATCTTCGCGGCGGTGGGGAAGTCGGGCCGACTCATGCTCGTGTTGATGTGGTCGACCAGGTAGCTCGTGTAGAGGTCGGTGGCGCTCTGCGGCACCTCGACGTCGACGGCGACGCCGTTCTGATAATTGCCGCTGTCGCCCTGGCCGCCGATGGTGATCTTCCCATCGTCGACCTTGACCAAGGTCTGGGCGGCGGCGCTGCCGCCGAGCGCGAGCGTCTCGGCGTTGTTCTGGAAGACGAGCAGGTAGTTCCGCTCGCCGTCACCGCCGAGCAGCGTGGGCAGGGCGGAGATCATGGGGGCCGCCGATGACATGACCTTGTCCACGTCGTCGACGCCGTTGCGCACCACGGACACGAGGAAAGGGGACTGCGAGACGGAGTCCAGGCCCTCGGCGAGTTCGGCGATGTGCTGCGCCTGATCGTCTGTCGCGTGGAGGAGTCGCTCGGTGATCGATCCGGTGGAGTCTTCATCCCCCATCACGGGCAGGGCGACGCCGTTGACCAGCGCGTCGAGCGATTGCGAGGCGAGGCGCACCCCCTTGAGGTTGTCGCCCGCGGCCGGAATCCACTCCATGAGCCACCACACCGGATCGGATGCGGCGGCGCCCGCGCTGGCTGCGTTCTCGGACAGTTCCGGAAGCACGGTGTCGATGTCGGCATCGCCGTCCTGGATCTGGCCGATGAGCTCCTGACTCCTGATGAGTCCGTCCTTCACGGTGATCGCTCGGAGTCCGACCCAGCAGACCGCGAGAAGGAACGCGATGACGACGAGCGCGACGATCACCCAGACGCGGCGCCGTCGGCCCTGACGGCCCGTTTTCTGTTCGTCGATGCCCTGCGCATCCTGACGAGCTGCGCTCATGAACGATGTACCTTTCCTGCCGAACAGATCCTGTGAAGTGTACCCGCGGCCACCGGGTCCGCCGGGTGGCCGGTCACTCCCCCTCCGAGGAGATGAAGACCGGAGACGAGCCGAGAGTCAGTGTGACTTCGCCGTCTTCCGGCTCGACCGAACGGGTCAGGCCGGTCATGTCGGTGATGATCAGAGGCACGTCCGACGCGAAGGTGCGCTCGACGTCGCCCTGCGCCGACCAGGCGATGCGGGTCTCGTCGTCTCCTGATCCGAAGACCTCGACCGTGCTCGAATCGTCCGATTCGTCGGTCGTGTACGCCTTGTCGCGCAGCTGAGTGATCATCAGAGCCTGAGCGAAGCCGCCCGCCTTCGGCGCCAGAGCCACCACGTTCTCGCGCGGCGCGTTCTCGTAGAGTCCGAAGTTGGCCTCGCCCGCCGCCGGATCGGGCGTGTCGTTGACCAGGTCGTACCAGAAGTACTTCTCGACGCCGTTGGCGAAGGCCAGCGCCTGGTTGCGCACCATCATCTGCCCCTGCTCGAGCGCCGAGACACCGTCGTAGTGCGTCGGGAAGCCCATCTCCGTGACCCACACCGGCCGAGTCTCCCCCGCTACCTCCTGCATGTCGGCGTAGGACTGCTGCACGGTGCCGGCGATCAGGTCGGCGTCGCGGTCGATCCACGACTCGTACGGGTGGTAGCTCGCCGCATCGGTCACGGCCATCCCGCCTGCCTGCCAGAACCCGCGGAACCATTCGCTGTCGTAGAGAGCCGTGGAGCCCGTGACGATCGGGAGCTCGGGATACGCGGTGCTGACGTGGTCGCGAACGGACTGCGCGATCGGGACGTAGCACTCGGGCGCCGGCCCGCAGGCGGTGTCATTCTCCCGGTGGTTGAACTCGTTCAGGACTTCGAGACCGACGAGGTCGAACCTGTCCGCAACGGCCCTCGCGTAGGCGCCGTACGCCTGGATCGCGGCCTCGTTGCCCGGCGCCTTTCTCGCGCCGTACAGCCTGTTGCCGTATACGACGAGGCCCAGCAGCTTGACGTCGTTCGCGTGCATGCGCTCGAACTCTCGCACGTAGTTCTCGTCCCAGACGTACTGGCCTGCGACCTTCTCGTTCCGCTCCCACGAGATGTCGTTGCGCACCTCGGCGAAGCCGAGGGCAGCCGCGAGCGACCCGGTGCCGATGAAGGGGTCCTTCTCGACATGCGCCCCCACTCCGAATCGGCCGTCCTGCGCCACAGAGAAGCCCTCGGCGTCGATCACGGCGACGTCCGTGTGGATCTGGCGTCCCGAGGAGTCGTTCACGGCAACCGTGTAGTGTCCCTGCGGCACCCCGGTCAGCGGCAGCGCCGACAGCGGACCGCTCGACGAGGACTCGCCGGTGATCGGCTCGCCGCCGGCAGTCGAGGTCGCGCTCCATTGCACGGGACCCTCGGGGAGAGAGACGGCGAGCAGTGCCGACTCGTCCGTCATCACGAGAGAATCGTTGACGATGCCCGCCGGCGTCTGCACCGCCTCGAACGAGCCGTTCGGCACGATGTTGTCTCCGCCGTCAGCGGTGATCGACACGTCGTCGATACCGAACCCGCGCACAGCGCCGGAGAGCACGACATCGAACGTCGATGCGGCGGCCTGGTCGGCCGCCGATGTGAACGGGAATTCGATCGTCTCCCACTCCGCATCCAGCTCGGGAAGCGTGAAGGTCTGGCCCGCTGCGGTCAGGCGGACACCGGTCTCGGTCTTCTCCTCGGTGAGAACCCGCACCGCGACGCTGAGCGTGTAGTCCGTGCTCGGAGCGAGCGCGACGGGAGCGGACGCGGCGATGATGTCGGCGTCGTCGGCCGGAGCATCCACACGCAGGGACACAGACCCCTGCGCGGCGTTTCCGACTTCAGGCAGCACCGTGCCGACCACTCGGCGGTCCGCGAGCGTCCACGAATCGATCGATGCTCTTGCGACATTCGTGAGAGGGACAACGGCCGGGGGCTCAGTCACGACCGGCTCGGGAGTAGCCTCCGGCGACCGCGAAGACTCGGCCTGAGGCTGAGGCTGCTGTCCGGCGATCACCATCGCCGTCGCGGCGCCTCCTCCGACCAGGAGCACGGCGACCGCGCTCGCGATGATGATCGTCTTCTTCGTCGCGCGCAGAGCCATCATGTCCTTCCCCCGGGTATGTGCTCCCAACATATCGGGTCGAGTCTGGGCGAACCTGACAGCCGTCGCGGCCCCGCGCGCGGAACTTCCCTAGACTCGACGCATGCGTGCCGAGGCTTCGTCGAGACTCCGCGCCGCCGTGCCCCTCGGGGTGAGGGCAGCGCTGTGAGCGGAGTGCTGGTGCACGAATGGCTCGCGCCGAGGGGTGGCTCCGAGAACGTCTTCGAGGCACTGAACACGGTGTTCCCGGACGCCGCACGCTATTGCCTGTGGAACGACAGCGAGGGCAGATTCGTCGTCGACGGTGAGACGTGGCTCGCGCGCACACCGCTGCGCGGGCACAAGGCCGCAGCGGTCCCGCTGATGCCTCTCGCCTGGCGGACTCTTCCTCGCGTGGATGCCGACTGGGTCCTCACGAGCACGCATCTCTTCGCGCACCATGCGAGGTTCGCGGGCTCCGCGCGAGATGCTCCGAAGCTCGTGTACGCGCATACTCCCGCTCGATACATCTGGAATCCGGAGCTCGATCTCCGCGGCGACACGTTCGCCGCGAGGGCTGCGGCGACGTTGCTGAAGGGAGTCGACCGCCGGCGAGCCCAAGAGCCTGTGGCGATCGCCGCCAACAGCGTGTTCGTGCAGCAGCGCATCGCCCGGGCATGGCATCGCGAGAGCACGGTGATCCACCCGCCCGTCGACGTGACCGGCTTCACCCGACCGCCCGCACCTGACGAACGAGACGAGGGCGTCCTGGCGGCGCTGCCTGAGACATTCCTTCTCGGCTTCTCACGGTTCATCCCCTACAAGCGACTGGACCTCGTGATCGAAGCGGGCATCGCCGCCGACGTGCCTGTGGTGCTGGCGGGCTCCGGACCGGATGAGGCTCGCCTGCGTGAGATCGCCGCGGAACGCGCGCCGGGTCGCGTCTTCTTCGTCTCCGCGCCCGGGGCGGAGCTCTACCGAGCGCTGCTGCAGCGGTGCATCGCCCTCGTGTTCCCCGCGGTGGAGGACTTCGGCATCGTCCCGGTCGAGGCCATGGCAGCAGGCAGGCCGGTGATCGCCACGGCCGTCGGCGGCACCGCAGAGACGATCATCGACGGCCGCACGGGTGCGTTCGTCGAGCACTGGTCGCGCGACGAACTCCGCAGAGCAGTCGATGCGGCCGCCGGCCTGTCGGCTGATGCCTGTCGGGCGCAGGCGCAGAAGTTCTCGGAAGCGGTGTTCGCCGACCGCATCAGCCATTGGGTGGCCGAGTCGGTCGATGGCACACGCCTGCCGGAGGCGAGGACCGCGTGACGCTTCTCGTCGACGACCGCTATCGCGGGGCGCACGGCATCGGTCGATACGCCTCAGAGGTCCTCCCCCGGCTGAGCCTGCCCTGGGAGCCCCTGGGCCTGTCCGGGACTCCGTTCTCGGCGGTCGACGCGTTCCGTCCGGTGGGACCGGCGGCTCGCAACGCCCTCGTCTACTCCCCCGGCTACGGTGCGCTCCTTCGAACCAGACGGCAGCTGCTCACGCTGCACGATCTCATCCAGCTGAGCAGTCCCGGACTCAGCCGCTGGAAGTTCGCGGCCTACTATTCAGGGCCGGTGCGCGCCGTCGTGCGCCGGGCCGGCATCGTGCTCACCGTGTCTGAGACGTCGGCCCGGGCTCTCCGCTCGTGGGTGAACGACGACGACGTCGAGATCGTCAACGCGGGCAACGGGTGCTCCGACGCCTTCCATCCGCGCCCGGACACGCTGCAGCGATCCGATCCCTACATCCTGTTCGTCGGAAACGGCCGCGCCCACAAGAATCTCGATGTGGTCCTCGACGCTCTGGCCGTGGCATCTGACGTGCGCATGGTCGCCGTCGTTCCCGCGCAGGAGATCGCCGACCTGCAGAGCAGGGCGACGCACCGCGGCGTCGACGCCAGGGTTCGCTGGGTGAGCGGCGTCGACGACGACGACCTCGCCGACCTCTACCGAGGCGCCTCGGCGACCGTGATACCTTCGACTCTCGAAGGGTTCGGGCTGCCCGCTCTGGAATCGATCCGCTGCGGCACGCCCGTCGTGTACTGGACCGGATGCGACGCCGTCGCGGAGATCGTGGGAGACCGCGGTCGCGCAGTGGCCTCCGCCGACGATGCCCACGAGTGGGCGGGCGCTCTGACCGCGGCGGTGTCGGCAGAACGTCGGGTCGATCCCCCCGAGGGCTATGACTGGGGCCGCACTGCCGGGATCATCTCGGCGACGATCACCCGGTTGCTCGACTGACTAGACACCGCGGCTCGGAACCGTCCGCAGGAACTCCTCGAGCGAGTCCGTCTTGCGCTCCCATGACGCGGACGATGCGACGCGGCCTCCGGAACGGTTCGGCGACGGGTGGGCCAGGGCGCGTTCGAGCGCGGCATCCGCATCACCGCCATCGGTGTAGACCTCGATGCCGAGGTCGGCTGATGCGCCGATGCCGGGCGTCGCGCGCGCGAGGACTGCCAGCCCGGCTGAAAGATACTCGTAGAGCTTCATCGGGCTGCGCCCCGCGTTGAGCGGGCTGTCGGAGAGCGGGAGGAGACCGACGCGAGCCGTGTGCAGCAGGCTCGGGACCTCGGCGTAGGGAACGGGGCCGAGGATCTGGACGTTCGCCGGCAGGGCGCGAGGCGGGCGTGCATCGGGGCCCGCGATGAGGAACTCGACATCGGGCCGAGCGCTCGCCCAGCCCTCGATGCGCTCCCAATCGAACCGTTCGTCGAGGGCTCCGACATAAACACAGCGGGCGTCGCGGGGATTCTCTTCGCCGCGCGGTGGCGAGAACCGAGCGGACTCCGCCCCGTTTTCCAGTACGAGCGACGGCACGTGCAGGTCGCCGAGCCCGCGCAGCACTTCGTCGGAAGTCGCGATCACGCCGTCGGCCTCGTCGATGATTCGGCGCTGCAGGGCGTGCTTCACTCCGCCGGGGTAGAGATCGGTCGGTCGGTAGATCACTCGGCCCGAGAGCGACCGCACGGATGAGTCCCACAGCAGCGGCTGATCGATGAGCACCGCATCGAACCCGGCGCCGATGCCCTCGCGGTGCAGCATGCGAGCGACGGTGGGTGCCGCGAGAGGCCTCGGAAGGACGGTGCGAGGGACGATCTGCAGCACCCCGCGCTCGTCTCGCTCGGCTCGGCGCGGGATGCCGTCGAGGAGCGATGCGTCCACGCGTCCGCTCAGCCGATGGGCGAGCGAGATCGGAGTGCTGAGGTGCACGACCTCAGCCCCGCGATCGGAGAGCACTCGGGCGTAGTGGTGGCTGCCGACCCGGAAGACACCGAAGGGATGGCTGTGCGAGAGGAAGAGGATGCGTTTGATCGGGGTGCTGGTGCGCGACGAGGTGTCGGTCATGCTCGCGTCCTGCGGATGCCGTCCCGGATCATCTGCTGAACGCCCTCGAGATGCGCCGCCGCGATGCGTACCCGTTCCGAGACCTCTGCCGCGCGTTCCGGCGTCGGACGAAGCGCCTCCCGCAGTCGGGTCGGGTCGCCGGCGGAGTCGATGGAGAGGCCGTGCAGACCGATCGCCGCGAAGGCCTTCGCGATCTTCTGGGTGGGGCTCGGCACGAGCTCCACGGGGATCGCCCCACTCAGCGCGGCGAGCACCAGCACGTGCATGCGGTCACTGACCACGACCTGCGCAGCGTCGTATCGCTGTCGAAGGCGTTCCTCCTGCAGGACGGGATCGGTGTCTCCCCAGGGGTCGAACTCGCCGCCGAGCAGCTGTGCGAGCTCTCGCGCTCGGTTCTCGTCCTCGCGCACCTGGACCACGGTTCTGATCGAGAGGCCCGCGGATTCCGCGGCCTCGCGCACCGCGGCCACCCAGGCGGCATCCGGCAGTGGACGTGCGCCGCGGAGGCTCACCAGCAGCTCGGAGCGCTCGCTCCACGGGCGGCCGTCGCGCACACCCGCCGAGAATCCGATGTCGGGTGCGAGCGTGCCGCAGCGCGCGATCGCGAGCGTCGCCTCGTCGCGCCACAGTGCCACCTGCGACAGGCGGGCTGCCAGGCGGTGGATGGCGAGAGCCGGCCACGACGGGGCGCGGATCCCCCGCGGCGGCCGGACGACGACACCGCCTTTGAGGCGGACGATGAGGGTCTCTGCCAGGAACACCAGCTCTCTGAGCCCGTTTCCTCGGTCCAGCGGGATCTCCCCCGCCTCGAAGACCAGCACGGGGCGGCGCGGCGCGATGAGGAGAAGCCGGAGCCAGCGCGGCACCGACTTCTTCGAGCGCAGAACGGTGGCGTCTGCGGGCAGATCCAGCTGTCGCAGCCAGACATCAGGCGCGTCTCCCGTGTAGGCGACCAGCTGCTCGCTCGTTCCCGACGCCCATCTCAGCGTCTCGCGGCGGATCAGCGCATCGCCGATGTTGCCGGCGGGACCCGTGAGGGACACGAAGGTCCGGGTTCTCCGGGGCGCTCTGGACGAGGTAGGAACCAGACGGCGCATGAGGTAAATCTAGTCGCTTCGATAGGGCGGACGATCAGGGCGCCGTCGTTCCCGTTTCCGGATCCGGGATGGGAGGCTCGATGACGACGGGCGGTGTCGTCTCCCCGGGAGTCGGCTCGGTCGGGGGCACGCTCGGCTCCACGGGCTCGACCGGCACGACCGGTTCGGTCGGGGTGCTCGGCTCCGGCTCGGGCGCCTGCGACGGGCGCCGAATGGGAGTGGTGTCCTCCTCGGGCTCCTCCGGCAGCACGCGCGCCACCGTCACGGCTGCGCTGACTCGCACGCCGTTTTCGTTCTCCGCCGTGACCGTGTAGACGACGGCCTCCGATGCGCAGGAGAAGGGCACGGCCCGGTCGGTGAGATTCCCTGGAAGAGCTGCCGCGATCGGGAGCTCGAGGGCATCCACCTGTGCATCACCGGATCCGATCGCGACGCTCTCCGCGTCGTCGATCTGCCAGCTCAGCAGCACCTGAGCGTCCTCGGCTTCCTCCGAGGCGCACTCGATCGTCGCCACGTTGGCGGTGAAGCTCTTGATCACGGGATCGGCCGTTGCGGTGGGCGGTGCAGATGTCGGGCGCGCGGAGGGCTCCGGCTCCGCCGGTGCTGCCACGCTGCTGAGCGTGCCGATGATCGCTCCGGCTGCCACAGCGAGCAGCACCGCGACACCGGAGAGCACCATCAGCAGCACACTGCGTTTTCTCGTGCGCTGCTCGGCGCGACGGTGGCGATCTCGACGGGCGAGCGCGCGCGGCTCCTCAGCGCCGGACGAAAGTGCCGAGACAGCGGAGGACCCGCCCGCTGCGCGGGGGCTCTGCAGATACTCGCCGGCGTCGAATCCGACGGCGACCGGCGCGTTCTTCGTCGCCGGTTTCGCAGCGGAGGCCGCGCCGACCGCGCTCGACCCCGGGTTCTTGGTCCAGGCGACGTACTCGGCGATGACGTCGTCTGCGGGCCCGTCGGCGATGAGCTCGCCCTTGTGCACCCACAGCACCCTCTCGCAGGTCTGCTTGAGCGACCCGACGGAGTGGCTGACGATCATCACGAGACCCGCGCTGTCGCGCAGCTCGTTGATCCGCTTCTCGCTCTTGGTGCGGAACCTCCGGTCACCCACCGCGAGAGCTTCGTCGATCAGGAGGATCGAATGGGCCTTCGCCGAGGCGATCGCGAACTTCAGTCGCGCTCCCATTCCCGACGAGTAGGTGCGCATGGGGTGGTAGATGAAATCGTTGAGCTCGGCGAAGTCCGCGATCTCGTCGACGCGCGCGGCCGCCTCCTCAGGGCTGAACCCCATCGCGAGCAGCCCGAGCCTGATGTTGTTCTCGCCCGAGAGCTCGGGAACGAGAGCAGCGTTCACACCGAGCAGCACCGGACGGTCACGGGCGTAGATCGCCCCCTCCGACGGCGGGATCAGACCCGTCATCGCGCGGAACAGTGTGGACTTCCCCGACCCGTTGTGGCCGACCACGCCGATTGATTCGCCCTCCGTCGCGGTGAAGCTCACACCGCGCAGCGCGGGGACGGTCTGGAGGTCACGCCCTCCCCGGAACGACCGCAGACTCGTGAGGGACTCGCGGGTCGACATCTTCTTGCCCGAGGCGTACACCCGGTAGTTGACGTGCACATTGTCCGCGACGATCATCGGGCGCGGCGCGTTCTCGATCGCGTCGGTCCGGGTTCCGGGGATCAGAAGGTCAGTCACTGAGGCCATACCTCGGTTCGCCCTGCCAGAAGAAGACGGTGCCGCCGATGATCATGATCAGCGCCCAGATCGGCGCAGCGATCCAGGCGAGCAGCGGAGCCGCATATCCCTCGAGCATCACGTCGCGGGCGAGAGCGATGAACTCGTAGGTCGGGAGCAGGTGCGCGATCGTCAGCAGCGTCGGGTACCCCGCGAGCGCACCGTCGATGTTGAAGAAGATGCCGCTGGCGTAGAAGAGCACTCGGTTGATGATGGGCACCAGCTGCTGGATGTCGCGTGTGCGCACCGAGATCCGGGCGACGATCAGAGCGACGCCCAGATTGAACACTCCCATGACCGCGAGGATGGGGAACAGCAGCAGCCACGACCAGGAGATCGGCTCTCCCAGAATCAGCAGGAGGATGCCGAGCAGCAGCATGACCGGCACCATGCGCATCGCCTGCTCCGCGATCACCGAGATCGGCAACAGGATGCGAGGGAACCCGAAGCTCTGCACGAGCTTGGAGTTGCTTGTGATCGACTTGGACCCGCTGCCGAAGCATCCCGTGAAGAATTCGAAGACGAACACTCCGACGATGAGGTACGGCACGAAGTTCGCCGGCCGTGCGGCGCCGGCGAGGATGAAGTTGAAGATCGTTCCGTAGACGATCGCGAGCGACAGAGGCTTGAGGACGATCCAGAGCACGCCGAGACGGTTCGGCAGCAGCCCGCCGATGAGTCGGCTGCCGGCAAGGCGCAGGGCGAAGGTGCGCAGCTGCCAGGTATCGGCGAGGTAGTCCCCGAATCGGGGGCGCTTGCCCACCTCGCTCAGCCCTGCGGGGGCGGGCGCAGCGATCGCTCCCATTCGGAATCCTCTACCTCTCTCTACCCTGACGCGAGATGTCGGTGAACCAGGGCAACATATCGGATCATGCTACCTCACGACCCGAGAGAGTCTTCGAAGGCGACGCTCAGTCGCGGCCGTAGATGTCGCGCGTGTAGATCTTGTGGGCGACGTCGTCGAGCGCTTCGGTCGAGCGGTTGGCGATGATGACGTCGGCCCTGGACTTGAACTCGTCGAGATCGCGAACGACCTCGGAATGGAAGAACTCGTCTTCCTCGAGCGACGGCTCGTACACGACGACCTGGACGCCCTTCGCCTTGATGCGCTTCATGATGCCCTGGATCGACGATGCGCGGAAGTTGTCCGATCCCGACTTCATGACGAGTCGGTAGACGCCGACGGTCTTCGGCTCTCGCGCGAGGATGTCGGTGGCGACGAAGTCCTTGCGGGTGCTGTTCGCATCGACGATCGCCGCGATGAGGTTCTGGGGCACCTTCGAATAGTTCGCCAGCAGCTGCTTGGTGTCCTTCGGCAGGCAGTACCCGCCGTAGCCGAAGGACGGGTTGTTGTAGTGCGAACCGATGCGCGGGTCGAGTCCCACTCCCTCGATGATCTGCTTCGTGTCGAGCCCGTGCACCACCGCGTAGGTGTCGAGCTCGTTGAAGTACGCCACGCGCAATGCCAGGTAGGTGTTGGCGAAGAGCTTGATCGCCTCGGCCTCGGTCGACTCGGTGAGCAGCACAGGCACATCGGTGGCGATCGCACCTTCGAGCAGAAGCGCGGCGAAGGCCTCGCCGACAGGCCCGCGGTCGCCGACGACGATGCGCGACGGATAGAGGTTGTCGTGCAACGCGCGCCCCTCTCG
Source organism: Actinomycetota bacterium (assembly GCA_037033305.1). Classification (GTDB taxonomy): domain Bacteria; phylum Actinomycetota; class Actinomycetes; order Actinomycetales; family Microbacteriaceae; genus Microbacterium. The sequence continues at coordinate 15,699 of JAZBLP010000039.1, forward strand.
CAAGAACTCCGGCGAGAAGACGATCGCCGCCTGCGGATGCGCTGCGTTCATGCGTGCGGTGAATCCGACCGGCACCGTCGACTTGATCACGATGGCGGCGTCCGGGTTCACGGCGAGCACTGTGTCGATGACGTTCTCGACCGACGAGGTGTCGAAGTAGTTGGTGACCTCGTCGTAGTTCGTCGGCGTGGCCACGACGACGAAGTCGGCATCGCGGTAGGCCGCATCCGTGTCGATCGTCGCGGTGAGGTCGAGCTCGTGCGTGGCGAGATACTCCTCGAGCTCGACGTCGGCGATGGGCGAGACCCTGCGGCTGAGCAGCTCGACCTTCGCCGGGTCGATGTCGACGGCGAACACCTCGTGGTGCTGGGCGAGGATGACGGCGTTGGACAGGCCGACGTATCCGGTTCCGGCGATGGCGATCTTCATGCCCTCAGGCTATCCCGGCCCGCGGATAGACTCGTGCGCGATGACATCGCGCCCTCTGCTCTCCATCGTCGTACCGGTCTCGGATGACGACGCGACTGTCGCGACCGCTCTCGAGAGCGCGCTCGCGCAGAGCCTCGTCGACATCGAGATCATCTGCGTCGACGATGCCTCGACCGACGGCACCTCGGAGATCCTCGAGCAGTTCCGGCGACGAGACCCGCGCGTCCGCATCCTGCGCCACGAACGCAACCGGTCGGCTTTCCAGGCTCGCCGGACGGGGGTCCTCGCGGCGAGCGCCGACCACGTGATGTTCCTCGACGGCGACGACGAGCTGGCCACGGATGCCGCCGCGGTCGCCGTGGCGAAGGCTGAGGCGACGGATGCGGACATCGTCGGGTTCGGTGTCACGGTGGTCGAACGCGACGGCCGCACAGGCAGCCCGTACGAGGTTCGTCTGCAGCCGCCGCAGCACCCACTCGCCGGCGATGAGGTGCTGCGCTCCCTCTTCCCCATGGGAAGACCTGCCCAGGGCCAGCTCTGGCGGTTCCTCGTTCGCACCACCGTGCTGCGCGAGGCGTACTCTCTCGTTCCCGACGACCTCGTGCTGCCGCGCATCAACGATCTGCCTCTTCTCTTTCTCGCCGCGGCGCTCGCCACGAGCTACGCGGCCGTCCCGGACAAGCTGTACCGCTACCACTTCGGTCGCGGCGGCAGCGGACACCGCGTCGACACCGTCGAGCGGGCGCGGTTCTACACCGGGGCGATCGACTCGGTCGATGCGATCGCACCGGCCGTCGAGACCATCGCCGCGTCTCATGCCGATGCGACCCTCGTCCGTGACACCTATGCGTCGGTGCGCTTGTCGATCATCGGATACGTCTGCTTCCAGCTGGTCGAGCTGAGCGATGAGGGCGTTCTCGACGACGCCCTCGCGCATCTGCACACCGCCGCGAGCGGGCACGATGTCATCCGGGCGGCCGCGCGGTTCTACCCGGCGACGCTCAGGGCCCTGAAGTTCCACGCCGTGTGGCAGAAACTGCCCGAGAGGCCGGCCCATAGCATCCTGCTCGTCACGTCGACGGTGCGCACCGGAGGCGTCTCGGCCGTGCTCGCCGCGCAAGCCAGGTATCTGCACGAAGCGGGTCACCGTGTGATCGTGGTGGCGCGCAACGGCGGGAGCGATCCGAGCGCGCTACCCGCGGGCATCCCGTTCATCGAGCTCGTCTCCCGCCAGCTCCCTGCTCAGCTCGCGCAGTGGGCGGAGATCTGCCGCACCCATGAGGTCGATGTCATCATCGACCACCAGGTGCTCTATATGGACACCTGGCCGGAGTTCGCACTCGTGGCCCGAGCCGAGGGCGTCGCGACCATCGGCTGGCTGCACAACTTCGTCGCCCGGCCCGTCTACGACGGCAACGGTCGGCTGACGCTCATCGAGCGGTGCAGCGCGACACTCGCGCAGCTCGTCACGCTGTCGCCGCTCGATGTCGCTTACTTCCGGTTGCGTGGCATCGAGCATGTGGTCCACCTGCCCAATCCGCCATCGGCTCTGATGCTCGAGCCTCCGCCCCCCTTCCGTGCGAAACCGGCGCCGTCGGGTCGACTCGAGCTGGCATGGTGGGGTCGACTCGAGCAGCGCACCAAGCAGGTGCGCGAGCTCGTCGAGGTGGGCGTGCAGCTGCGGGCGCTCGGCGTGCCGTTCTCGTTGAAGATCATCGGCCCCGACTGGGACGACGTCACAGCGAAGAAGCTGAATGCACTTGCACGGCGTCGAGGCGTCGGCGATGCCGTCGTCGCCGTGGGCCCGTTGCGCGGGGCTGCCCTGGTTGAGGCCATCGACTCCGCTGATGCCTTCATCTCGACCAGCATCATCGAGGGGTACCAGCTCACGATCGCCGAAGCACAGGCCCGCGGGCTGCCGGTGTTCATGTACGAGCTTCCCTGGCTGACGCTCGTCCAGGACAACGAGGGCGTCGTCGCCGTGCGTCAGGGCGACGCGCGAGGACTCGCGACGCGGCTGGCCCACATCCTCGAGGCCCCTGGAGGCTACGAGCAGCTGTCACAGGCGTCTCTGGATGCCGCGACCCGGGCCCGCGACCACGACTTCGCCCAGCTGTACCGGGATGTGGTCGACGGAACACTGTCGCCGGGCTTCTCTCCTTCTCCCACCCTCGACGACGCTCGGGCACTGCTCGGCCTGCTGGTGTTCTTCGCCGACCGCGCGGACGATCGGGCGATCTCGTCGACCGAATCACCGACGTGGGGCACTCGCCTCTGGCAGTCCGCCGCGCCCGTCGGCCGAGCGACGCTGCGGCGTGTGCCCGGGCTGCAGCCGCTCGCCCACCGAGCGAAGCGGTGGCTCGGCGCCCGCTGAGCCCGGGTCGGCGTCAGGCGACCGCGTCCATCGCCGCGTGGATCCGCCCGGTCAGCGCTGCGATCTCGGCGCGGGCTGCGGTGATCGCAGGCGCGAGCGACGGCAGGCGCGACTCGAACCGAGCGGCGAAGTCGCCGAACTGCTCGTAGCCGCCGACGAGATCGCCGAGGCCGACCGCCGCCAGCAGGCGTGAGATCTTGTGCGGGTCGCTTCCCGAACCGATCGGGTATGCGCCCTCCGTCGCGCCGATGATGAGCCCGTGCGCCCGGTCACTGACGACAGCGAGCGACTGCCGGTACACCGCGCGCACGTATTCGTCGAGCACGTCGTGCCGCATGCTCGAGGGCATCACGTACTCGCCGCCGAGAGCCTCCGCGAGGCGCACGGCGCGTGGAGCGTCGCGCGCCACCTGCGCGACGGTGACGATCCTGGTCTGGGTCGCAGCTGCGAACGCGCGCACGTCCGCGAGCCATTCGTCTCCCGGCCACGCTCGATCGAAGCGCATCGTCACCGCGATGAATGGCCGCTCGTCCACCGCGGCCCACTCGCCGACGGGCGCTCCTTCTGAATAGGCCCAGTCCGGCGCGAAGTCGCCGAATCCGGCACCGTCACGAGAACCTCGGTCTCGCCACGACATCACCGAGGCCGCACGCATCACGGGATCGAATGTGACGCCCTGCAACCTGTCGACGTTCTTGATGCCGATGCCTGCGAAGATCAGCGCGCCTCCGGCGTCGAGCACGCGAGCGCACTCCGCCGCACGGCGCGGAACGGGAAAGTGCCCGGTGCGCGGATTGATCTCACCGGCGTTGAACGCATGGACGGGCCGCGCGGCCACAGCCTCCGCCTCGGCCCAGTCCGCTCTGCTGCTGTGGATCGTGACGTCGGATGCGGGTGCGAAGCTGGCGGTGAAATCGCCCGTCGCCTCTCCGAGGTAGACGTGCACATGCCGTCCGGCGCCGCGCAGCGCCTCGAGGTATGCGAGCCGGAGTGCGGAGTCGCCGAGGTTGTCGTCCTGCCCACTGAGATGGGCGAACACCTGCTGAGTCGGTTTCACAATCACTGCACCCCACTATATGGTGGCTCTGTGTTCTCCGTGCCCCTCCCCAGGACCGGGGCAGCGACTGAGCAGGAGGCGGCTGACGCCTCCGTCCCGACTGTGCTGGTCACCTCCCGCCCGCCGCGATATCGGGTCGACTACGTCGATCAGCTCGTCGGCGACGACTCCGACGGCAGAGCCCCGAAAGAAGTGGTGCTGGAGTTCCGCACAGACCCGTTCCGCACGGACGGGGTGGATGTGATCCATCTGACCGACGTCACGACCGTCCTCGGATCCCACCGCAGTCCCGAGCGACAGCGCACCCGGCGGGCGAAGCGCTTCACGCGGATGCTGCGGCGTCGGCGGATCGCGCTCGTGCGCACCGTGCGCGGAGGGGAGGCGACCCGCGCGGGATCACCGGCGGAGGCGATCATCGACGCCGCCGCGACCACGGTGACCTCGTTGTCGCCCCTGACGGCCGCCGACGGGAAGCCGACGCTCGTCATCGGCCACAGCCATCTGCGCGACCGATTCCTCGGTTTCCCGCAGGCGGACCCCGTGGCGGGCCGCCTGCTGCTCACGGCCATGAGCGCGCTGCATTCCTCGACACGAGCGGCCATCGGAGTGTTCGGCGTCGCTGACGTCCCCGGGTGGTCGCTGCGCATCGCCGGCAGGGTGCCGATGGAGTACCAGGACGCGTACACGCACGCACTCGCGGATCACACTGCCGCGGTCTCCCTGCGCGACGAGGTCCTCTCGGATGCGGCGAGCGTCCACGAGGTGAGCCAGGCGGAACTGGTGATCGTCCCCGCCACGACGAGCTATCCGTCCCATGCGATCATCATGCTCGCCCTGTCGTTGGATCGCCCCGTGCTGGTCGAGGACTCGGAGCAGACGGCCGCACTGGCCGAGGAAGTCGGCCCGTCGTGGGTGCGACGCCACTCCGGCCCGCTCACCGCACACGCCCTCGAGACCGCACTCACCGCGTTCCGAGCCGAACCGCCCACCGGCCGACCGAATCTCGACGCGCGCGCCCCGAACCTCATCAGCGCGCACTACAGCGCGGTGTACCGCTCTGCCGCCGCCACGCGCTGACCCGAACCGGACCCTATGACGACGCCTCCGACTCCCCTCATATCCTTCATCGTCGCCGCGGATGCTGACCGGGCCGCCGTCGACCTCAGCGTTCGGTCCTGTCTGACGCAGTCGCTCGGGCAAATCGAGGTCGTGTGCGTCCACGGGGGCGACGTCGTCCGGAACCCCGCAGACGCGGCGGGTGACCCGCGCGTGACCCTGATCTCCGAACCGGCCGACGCGTCACGCGCACAGCGGGTACGGGCAGGCGTCGAAGCCGCGCGTGCCCCGTTCGTGCTGGTGCTGAATCCCGGCGACACGGTGCCGCGGGGCGCCGCGATGCGACTCCATCGCACCGCGACGGAATCGCAGGCGCAGCTCGTCGGATTCGCCGAACGGGAGGAAGGCCGCGGCGGCGCGACCTCGGCACCCGTGGCCGGACCACTGCAGGGCGCGGACATCCTGATCGCCCTCCTTCCGCGCGACACACGCGCCGAGCTGTCGATCTCGCGCCAGCTGTTCTCGACCGACCTGCTGCGGCGGGCCTATCAGGCGGCAGCCGACCCGTCCGAGCCGCTCCTCGACGACCGGGCGGTCGTCCTCCTCGCCTATGCCACCGCCCACTCGTACGCGGCCGTCAGCACAGTGGAATTCCTGCGGACATCGTCCGAGCGCGACCTGGCGGCCGACCTCCCGCGTCTCGAGCGGGCTGTGCGGCGGGTCTCCGCGTTCCGCGCCCTCGAGGCGGCCGTCCGGGACCTTGCGCGTCACAGCCCCGACCCCGAGCCGCTGCTCGACGGCTGCACAGCCGGATACCTGACCGTGATCAGCGAGGCTCTCGAGATCTTCGCCGCTCTGCCATCGGAATTGCGCGCACGCGGATACGAGGAACTGCGGGGTCGCATCGACGACCTCGACCTCGTCTCGGCCGCCGTGACGTTCGCGCCCGGCACGATGCCGGCGCTCGTCGCCCACACAGACCGGCTCGAGCTCGGTCGCGCCCCGGTGCGCAGCGTGCTGCTCACGACCAACGTCCTCACCACGGGAGGGGTGTCCGGCGTACTCCTCACCCAGGCGCGGTTCCTCCTCGCCGCGGGGTACCGGGTGACGATCGTGACCCATCGCCCGGGGAGCGCCGAATCGCTGGTCCCTGAGGGCGCGACTCTCGTGCAGCTGACCGGCCCGAGCCGACGTCAGCGAGTGACGCAGTGGGCGCAGCTCTGCCGACGCTTCGACGTGGACGTCGTCATCGACCATCGCATCCTCTATTCGCGTGACTGGCCGTCTTTCGCGCTCGCCGCTCGGAGTGCCGGCTCAGCGACCATCGGCTGGATCCACAACTTCGCCGGTCGCCCCACTTACAACGGCAACGACCTGCAGACGCTGCTCCAGACCCATCTGCGCGCACTGGCCCACCTCATCGTCCTCTCGCCGCTCGACGTCGCGTTCTGGAAGCTGCGAGGCATCGAGCACGTCAGCTACCTGCCGAACCCCCCGTCGCCGTTCCTGCTCGCAGCCGGCGAAGCCGACGGTGCCAGACGCGCACCGAAGGGTCGGCGACTGGAGCTCGTCTGGTGGGGGCGCCTGGAAGAGCACACCAAGAAGGTCACGCAGCTCGTGGAGGTCGCGGCGGCGCTGCAGCGGCTCGGAGTCGACTTCCGTCTGCGCATCGTCGGCCCCGACTGGGCGGGCATGAGCGCGGAGCGGCTCCGGGCGCTCGCCGCGTCCCGCGGGGTCGCCGAGCGCGTCGAGGCCACCGGCCCTCGGCACGGCGCGGATCTGCTCGACGTGATCGACTCGTCGGACGTCTTCGTCAACACCAGCATCATCGAGGGGTATCCGCTGACACTGCCCGAGGCACAGTCGCGCGGGCTGCCGATCCTGATGTACGACCTGCCGTGGCTGTCGCTGATCCAGGGCAACGAGGGCGTGATCACCACCCCTCAGCAGGACCCCCAGGCTCTCGCCGAAGCGATCGCGGAGCTCGCCGCCGACGAGTCCCGATACGAGGCGATGTCCCGCGCCTCGGTGGCCGCGGCGAAGCGGGCCACTTCCTACGACTTCGCCGAGCTCTACGAGCGACTGCTGCGTGGGGATCTCCCGCCGGAGCAGTCCCCGCAGCCCACGGTCGAAGACGGGCGCGCGGTGCTCGACCTTCTCGTCTTCTTCGCCGAGAGGAGCACCCCGCCGCCGCGGCCGACACCCGGTCGTCCGGCTAGCGGCGGACCCACGCCCCCGCGCCCCCGCTCCCAGCCGCGCACGCTGGGCGAGCGCGTCGAACGCAAGCTGACCCCGATCGGCCATCGCGTCATCGACGCGGCCCCCTGGCTGCGCCCCGCGGCGAACAAGATCAAACGCGTACTGCTGCGCGGATAGCGAGAGATCCCCATGTCAGCGACTCCCCTCGTGTCCATCGTCGTCCCGGTCTTCAACGACGCCGACGTGATCGCCAGCGCCCTCGAGAGCTGCCTCCGTCAGACGCTCACCGCCGTCGAGGTCATCGTGGTCGACGACGCCTCGACGGATGACACCGCCGCGATCGTGCAGCGCTACATCGACCGGGATCCGCGCATCCGGCTCATCACGCAGCCGCAGAACGCGTCGGCGTACCAGGCCCGACGCGTCGGGATCCTCGCCGCGACCGCCGACCATCTGCTGTTCCTCGACGGCGACGACGAGCTCGCCGAGACCGCCGCGGAGGCGGCGCTCGCGACGGCGACGGCGAGCGGCGCGGACCTGGTGCAGTTCGGTGTGGACGTGATTCATCTCGACGGGCGCACCGGAGGGCGGTTCGAGGCGCGCCTCCAGCCGAAGCATGCATCCCTCGAGGGCACCGATGTGCTGACGACGCTGTTCCCGCGCGATCGTCCCGCTCAAGGCCAGCTCTGGCGCTACCTGTTCCGCAGGCGACTCCTCGCCGACGCGTACGCGCTCATGCCGGCGGACCTCGTGCTGCCGAGGGTCAACGACCTCCCGATCTCGTTCCTCGCCGCGGCCCTCGCCACCCGCTTCGCCTCGATCCCCGACCGGCTCTACCGCTACCACTTCGGACGCGGCGGCAGCGGTCAGAAGGTGCGCGACCTGAGCACGGCGTCCTTCTACGCGGGCGCCATCCGGTCCATCGACTCCATCGAGCCGGCGGTGCAGAAGATCGCCGCGGCGGGCGTCGACCCGGATCTCGTGCTCGGCACCTATGCGTCCGTGCGCCGCGCCATCATCGGCTACACGACGCACTATCTCGCGGAGCATACGCGCACGGATCTGCGGGATGCGATGTTCGCCGACCTGTTCACGCGCGCGTCGGCCCACGACATCGTGCAGTCCACCGCGCTGCACTGGCCGAAGGCGATCGAGACCCTGGCCGGACACGGCGAGGCTATCGACCTGCCCCCGCGGCCCGTGCGCAGCATCGCTCTCGCGACGAACCACCTGCGCACTGGCGGTATATCGGGTGTCGTGATCTCGCAGGCGCAGGTGCTGCAGGAGTCTGGTTTCCGGGTGACGGTGATCGCACGCGAGCCGGGCAGCGATCTCTCTGCCCTCCCGTCCGGCGTCGACCTCGTCGAGGTGTCGACCGAGACGCTGGGCCACGCACTCTCGCAGTGGGCCCGGATCTGCGCCGAACGCGAGATCGATCTGGTGATCGACCATCAGTGGCAGTACTCCCCGACATGGCATGCGTTCGCGCTCGCGGCGCGCGCCGAGGGCGTCGCCACCATCGGCTGGTCCCACAACTTCGCCGGCCGGTCGCTGCTGTTCGGTCTCGACCGTCTCGAATCCGCGCCCCGCTACTTCGCGCTGCTCTCGCACCTGGTCGTGCTGTCGCCTCTGGATGTCGCGTTCTGGAAGCTGCGCGGGATGCCGCGGGTCTCCTATCTGCCGAATCCGCCGTCGTCTCACCTGCGCGCCTCCGGCATCGTGGACGCACCGCGGCGTGCTCCCGCCGGTCGCCGGATCGAGCTTGTCTGGTGGGGGCGTCTGCAGGAGCGCACGAAGCGGGTGAGCGAGCTGATCGAAGTCGCCGAGCATCTCGAGCGGAACGGCCTCGACTTCAGACTCCGTATCATCGGCCCCGACTGGCGTGACATGACGGCCGCGCGGCTGAACAGGATGGCTGAGGAACGCGGGCTGGGCCGGCGCGTCGAGGCGATCGGTCCGCTCCGCGGCGATGCACTCACCGCCGCTGTCGACTCGGCCGATCTGTTCGTGAACACCAGCATCATCGAGGGCTATCCGCTCACGATCCCGGAGGCGCAGTCCCGCGGGCTCCCCATCGCGATGTACGACCTGCCGTGGCTGGCCGTGACCAGCGCGAACGGAGGCGTCGCGACGGCGGAATGGGGGGACGCCGCGGGCCTCGCCCGAGTGATCACGGCGATCACGGCCGATCCGGAGACGTACGACCGCATGTCGAGGGCATCGCTGGACGCGGCCGGACGAGAACTCGCTCACGACTTCGGTGCTCGGTACCGTCAGCTCGTCGAGGGCGAGCTGACGGCCGATCTCTCCCCCGATCCGACTCTCGCCGACGTCCGGCAGCTGCTGGACCTCTCCATCGCGTTCGCCGAGGAGCACTCGCGGACGCAGACGGCGACGCGACTCCCCCGGGCAGGGGCGGCGCACTCATCCGCGGACGACAGCCGCAGAGCGGCGCGGACCTGGCGCTCGCTCGCGGTCACACGAACGGCTCCCGCAGCCCGGAGGCTCGTCGAGGCCGCGCCCTGGGCGCGCCCGCTCGCCCTGAGGGTCCGACGCGCGCTCACCGGGCGCTGAGACCCCGAGGAGAGGGGGTCCGCGCTACCCGAATGCCGCGGACCTCCCTGATCGTCAGCGGCGTCTGCTCACCAGCCGTGACGCCCGATGACCGACGCGTTCGACGATCGACTCCCGAACACGGATCATCGAGCGGTTCTTGCCCGCGCGCGCCGCTGTCAGTCGCTGAAGCTGCCCGGGCATGATGCCGCTGGTCGCCTCGTCGATCTTCAACGGCGATCGGCGCATGCCCAGGGAGTCCTCGTACTCGAGTTCGATCACCCACACCCCCGGCTGAGGGAAGAGCTCGGGCGAGATCTCCGCAGACCAGGTGCGATCGTCGACGTCGAAGTGACGGATCGGGAATCGCACGCGATCCCGGTCCCGGTAGCGGCGGGCGACGAGGCGAGTGACTCCCCCGGCCCGCCTCTCGCTCAGTGCCCCTGTCAGCGTCGTCCGCACGCCGCTCCGCAGCGTTGCAGCGATGCTGGCGGACGGCGGGCTGATCGCCAAGCGGGCCCGGTCGACATCCTCCGCCTCCTCGATCGCGCGCGCCAGCCGCTCCTCCAGGCTGTTCGGCACGACGGAGAGCGGGAACACGGCGTCGGTGAGGCGCCTGCGCAGCAGCGGCAGCGCCGGCGCGAACTCGACCGTCTGCCACGAGCGGTCGCTGATGAACCTCCGCATGAGGTACTTCAGTGCGAGGCTGTCGATCGTGGCCTTCGACACGGTCGGCAGGCTCTCCGCGGCCGAGATCGCACGGATCAGCTGCGAGGCGTTCAGGCTGGATGCCGACTTCTCGGCCCGCAGCATGATGCGAGCCTCGTTGAATCGGCCGTCGGCGGCCAGAGCCCAGACCGCCTGATTCTCGGCCTTCAGCCTGCGGAACTCGGTCTGGGGCGCGCGCGCGAGCAGCTTCGCGATCTGCTCTGCGACCCGTCGATCCTCGTCTGCGTCACCAGAGCGCCGGTCGAGGAACTTGCCGATGTTCTGCCACGCGTCGGCGTTGAGCACCATGGCCCAGTACTCGCGAGTGACCGGCTCCGACTCCCGCTGCTGGACCAGCGCAGCGCATGTCGCCTCCTCGCTGAAGTAGCTCACGGTGTAGTCGACCGATCCCGCACGCGAGGTCATCGAACCGCCGCCGGGACGGTCTCGGTAGACGTACGCCGGCAGGGGCGACACCGCGATCGACCGCGCGCTGAGGAGCACGCTCGTCATCGCCACGATGTCGTTCGAGCGCGGGACCCCGGGGAAGGGGAACGCGGTCCGCTGCCAGTGCTCACGCCGGATGAGCCGGTTCCAGACGGCCCGATGACGCACCAGCTGCGGATGGGTCTCGATCGACACGCTCTCGGTCGGCAGCGCGTACGCCTGGTTGAATCCGGTTCCGGCGTCCCACGTCGAAGTCGTGAAGAACTTCAGGTAGCTGCCGTTGATGACGTCGGCATCCGATCTGCGCGCGAGCGCGAGCAGGTTCGCATACGCGCGCGGCGGCACGAGGTCGTCCCCGTCGGCGAACGCGAGGTATGTGCCGCGGGCGAGCTCGATGCCTGCGTCACGGGCCTGCCCGCCACCGGCGCCGGGGGAACGGATGAATCGCACGCGCGGGTCCGCGCGCTGATGCGCGAGGACCCGGTCGCGAGTCCCGTCCGTCGAGCCGTCGTCGACGACGATGATCTCGATCCGGACGCCGAGGGAGGCGCGGATGCTCTCGAGGAGCTCGTCGACGTAATCGACCACGTTGTAGGTGGGGATGATCACGGAGATGTCGATGTCGTCCGACTCCCCGTCCACGACGTCGACGGTCGCCCCCGGTCGCGACACGAATCTCGCGACGAAGGCGTCCCGGACGTCGTCTTCGGCCCTCAGCCCGAGCGGCGCCCAGGCATCGGCGAGGAGCGGGGCCGCGTCGAGACGCGGCACGCTGTCGACGCTGATCGGACGCCCGTCTGGGCGGGCGACATCGACGAGTTCCGCATGGCCCAGCGCGATGATCGCGAGTTGCCAGCGCTTCCAGATCGTCAGAGTGGACAGAGAGGTCGGGGTCAGGTCCCGCGCGAGATCGATGACGAGATCTGTCGCATCGGGGCGCTCCTGCCCTCCCGCCAGGACATCCATCGCCTTCGCGCTCAACACGTCGCGAGAGATCACCTCACGCGCATGCGACTCCCGCACCGCCCGGGGAGCACCGGCGAGGGCGGCCCGGATCCGCGCCGCCTCCTCGACCCAGCGCTGCGACATCGGCGCGGCCGAGCTCTTCGAGGGACGTTCACGAGCGAAGACGACGGAGCGCGAGAGGACGTCGATCGCATCTGCGGCAAGGTACAGCCGGGCGACGAGCATCTCCTCCAGCCACGGGTCCTCCGCGGTCACGAGCGAGCGGAGCAGTTCTCTCCGCACGACCTTGCCGTACAGGATGTCGTCCGAGATCAGCCCGGGTCGATCGGCGATCGTGATGCTCTTCGCATCCACGTCGAGCGCACCGTCGACCGCACGGGCGATCCGGTAGCGATGCCTCGCGATGGACTCCGCCACACCGACGGCCATGTCCGATCCGGACGATCGCAGGCTGGCGACCAGGTCGCGGTAGCCGCCCCTGATCGAGAGACCGTCGGCATCCGCGACGGTCACCCATGACCCGGAGCACCGGTCGAGTCCGGCAGCGAGCGCCGCGCTCCTCCCTCGGGCGCTGTCCGAGTCGACTGCGCTGACGCGACCATCCGAGCGCGCCGCGGTGTCGATGACGGCGGCGACGTCGGGGCTGCGCCGTCGGTCGACGACGACCACGACTTCCATCGACGGCGACGCCTCGCGCAGAGTCGACCACAGCAGATCGCTCACGCGCATCGGCGAATCGGGGAAGACGACGACCACGCTCAGCTCAGCGACCTCGTTCATGACACCTCCGTGGTCTGCAGCGAGGGGGCGGTGAGGTCTTCGATGATCGACACGTAGTCCCAGGCCATGTGCAGAGTCGAGTACTCGGATGCGAAGCGCGATGCCGCGGAGCGCACGTCGCCTCTGACGGGGAAAGCGGCCACGATCGTGTCGGCCAGAGCGGATACCTGGTCGCGCCGCGTGTCATAGAAGGTGACCCACGGCTGCGCTCCGTACTCGGCGATGAGATGAGGTTCGGCAGGCAGGATGCAGGGTCTCCCGAACGTCGCCGAGAGCAGGACGCTGCCGGAGTTGAGCACGCGCTCGTAGGGGAAGACGAGCACATCGCACGCCGCGAACCAGGCGGAGATGTTGGCGTCGCTGATGAAGGAGTGTCGGCGGACGGTCGGCACACCGCTCGGCAGCTCTCGCTCGATGAGGGGGATCTCCTCCGGGGCGGTCTTGCCCGCGAGCACGAGGACGAGGTCCTCGACGCGCGAGGACGCCTTTCCCACGGCGCGCAGCAGCGTGGGGATGCCCTTGTAGCCGCGGATCTGTCCGACGAATCCCACCACGGACGCGGTCTCGGGAATACCCAGGAGCTCGCGGGCCTCGCCCTGGGACGGCGGCTCGGAGTAGATGCCGGCGTAGCTGGCGTGCGGGAGCGTGACGATCTTCTCGGGCGGCAGATCGTAGAACTCGGACACGGCCCGGCCGGTGCTGGCGTTCAGCTGGATGATCCTGTCGGCTCGCTCCGCGAGCAGTCGCGCCAGCCGCACCTCCAGATCGGGATACGGCGTGTTGTGGGCGAGGGTGTTGTGCACGGTCCAGATGATCCGGACGCCCGCTTCCCGCAGCGTGCGAAGGATCCGGGCGAAGCGCTTCAGAGAGCGTTCCGCGACCTCCCGCGTGCCATCCGAGTTCACGATGGGGCTCGTCCAGTGGATGTGGAAGATGTCACCCGCGGTGAGGCCCGGAACGGCGTCGACGAGCGTCTCGATGGTCTTGCTGCCCTCGACGCGCCATCCTTCTGAACGCGCTCCGACGTAGAGCATGTTCAGGTAGGGGTTCTGCGCCCAGGCGGGGAAGACGTGGATCTTGCCGGTCATGCGTTCACCGTCCCTTCCTGCAGATCGGGTTCGATGCGGTCCTCGCGCCACCGCGACGACCCCGCGAGAGACGGGTATCCGGTCAGCGTGGTCAGCTCCTGCGACCCTCGCGCGACCGGGATGAGAGAGGAGGTCCCGTCCGCGCGGGTCACGTGGACGGTCACCGCATCGATCTCGACCTCGGAGCCCATGGCGACGGACGCGCTGAGGTCGATCGACCACTGCCGCTGGTACATCGCGAAGACGGGCAGTTCGGCGGCGCTCTGCGCGCCAGTCGTGTCGTGGCAGATCACCTGGATCGCCGAGACGTCATTGGTGGGCGTGCCGACCCTCAAGGCGATCGAGAGCACATGCAGCCCTTCGGCCGATCGCACCGCCCGCATCAGAGCGTGCGGCCCCTCGCGCTCCAACCAGAGCGCGCGGAGGAACCTGTCCGGATCGCCGGAATCGAGACTCTCCAGCAGCCGGCCGTCCGCCGTGTCGAGCTCTGCGGGATCCAGCGCAGGAACCAGCGCGATTCGGAAGGCGTGCGCTTCCGCGAAGCTGTCGTCGAACAGCGCGCGCGCCGAGAATCCCTCGGTCCCCTCGATGACCTCGATGACCCTGCGACCCGCCGCCACCGCAGCGGGGAAGACGCTCCGGACGAAACGGTCGCGACTCTCGGTCTCGTCGGGACCCGAAGTGACCCCGGTGTCCGCCCATGCGGCGAGGATCGAGTCACGGTCGTCGAAGACGGCATCGCGCGGCGACTCGCGTCGGCGACCCCACAGGTCGCGCGGGAACGCCGCCAGCATGGCATCGAGGTCGACTTCCGGGGGCGCGTGTCCGCCCAGCACGAGGGCCTCGTCGATGTCCGCCGAGATCTTCGCGAGGGGTCGACCGGTCCCCGCCAGATAGTCGCGGTACTTGAAGACTCCCTCGGCGGCGGATGCGACGAAGCGAGCCGGGATGCCCAGCGCGTCCGCGATCACGATCGCGTGGAGAGAGCTCCCCACGACGAAGCCGCTCTCGGCGATGCTGCGGAGGACGCTCTGCAGGGGCGCTGTCGGATCGAGCACGTCGTGCCCTGCCGACGAGGCGGTCTGAGACATCACCTCGAAGTCGTTGAGGTTCGGGGCGACGAGCACGCCACCCGCTCCCGTGCGACCCCATCGTCTGAGCTCGGGCATGTATCTGGGCAGCAGCAGCGCCGGATCACCGAAGACGGCGGGTACGCGACCTCCCTCGGCGGTGATGAGGCGGGCCGAGTACGGGCCTCGCACGCTGCGGAAGTCGAGAGTCTCGAAATGGCGGGGCAGCTTGGACGCGAGTTTGAAGTTCACGCCCGTGCCCCAGATGACCGCCCCTTCCGGCGCATAGTGGAGGACGGAGCCGATCGTCACGAGCACCGGCGTCTCGGAAGACGGCGTCGCCGGCGTGGTGACCCTCGAGTCCGAGAGGATCCGCTCGACGAGCAGAGGTCCGAGGAGGTCCCCGAAGTTGTTGACCAGCCGCCCCCCTGGCTCACCCTCCGAGGCCCGCAGGGGATTCCAGGACAGCACATCCACTCCCCGGAGCCGGGTGAGCAGAGCTCCGCTGACCGCCGTCACGATCCTGCCTTCACCGGGGCTTCGCCCGTACGCGACGCGTCCGCCGCGCCCAGCCAGTCGTAGAAGTCAGCAGCGAGCAAGGTCGCAAAAGACCTGTTCATGTGGTAAAAATCTCCCCGCGAGTAGAAGGAATCGGCCGCGGTGTCCGAGGGGTGGCCCATCGCGAACTCGTCTTCCGTGAACCCGTCCTCGGTGAGCGTCGTGCGCGGTTGCGGGAAGACGCGGACACCCGAGTCCTCGAGCCTGCGCACCTGCCGCGCGAAATCGGCGAGAACCCTGCGCCAGTCGCCGCTCGCCACGAGGCGACCGTACAGAGCGAACCTGTCTCCGTCTCTCGACGAGACCCACGCTGCGGGCGCGGGCTGGGGGATCACGACGACCCGGCTGGCGTCGGCCTCGGCGTCGACCAGCAGGCCCACGAGCCGGGTCAGGAAGATCTCATCGAATGTCGCGTCCACGTACGCATTCCAGACCACGTCCCCGAGAGACGGCACCCCGTAGTCGCCGACCGCATCCACGGGAGCGAAGCTCTCCCAGAGCTTCACCATCTGCACCAGGGAGAAGTTGAGCCCGACGGCGACGACGGCATCAGCACGTCGCACGTCGATCTCGGCGCCGTATCGGGGCGGGTCCTCGAGCTGTATGAACGGGAGCTCGACCGCACCGCTGTCGCCGACGAGGACGGCGTCCACCGACCCGTAGGTCCGCGAGATGAAATGGGCGACCTCGCGGTCGCCTCTCGCCTTGGTGAGCGCAGGAGCGATCGTCCCGAGATGGGAGTTCCCGACAAAATCAATCCTCATCGGCGAAAGCCTCCAAGATCGCTTCCTCACAGAAGACGCGTTCATCCGCGGCGACGTAGTCGCCGGCCCCGGCCCCGGCCTCCGGGGCGACAGGATCTGCGGTGGCTACGGGTGGAGCGGAGGCCGCGCTCTCGTCGGGGTCACCGCCGTCGGTCACATGCTCGGCCAGGAAGTACGACATGACCTTCTCGACGGTCTCGGGGCGTACGTTGCGGCCGGTCTGATCGAACGGCTCGTTCCCGGGCGCATGCGACGTGACGATCTCGTACGACGGGAAGTAGTCGATGTCGTCGAACTCGGACGCGAGCTTTCCCGCCGCCGCGCGGAGCACGGCTTTCGAGTACGTGGTGGCGACCAGGACGTTGTCGTCGGATGCGGTCGCCGCGAGCGGCACCGGCGACACGGTCAGCAGGAACTTGAGCCCGGGGTTGACCTCGTGCACCAGAGCCCGGAACTCCGTGAAGTCCTCCACGATCTCGGAGACGTCGAAGTTGTGGAAGCGATAGCGCTCCGGATCATAGTCCCCTGCGATGGTGCCCGGAGCGGTCGGGTAGATCGTTCCGGATTCGATGTGCTCCCAGCCCTCGGTGAGCCCGAGGGTGAACACGAGCACGTCGGCGTCCTCCAACACCGACCTCACGGCGGCGAGATGTTCCGCGCGCTGGCGCTCGACGTGGGCAGCGCTCGCGAAGCCCTCGGGCTCCACGGCCGGCCGGAGCGCATCGAACCACCGATCTCCGCGCCGCCAGGCGACTTCCGGAGGTGCGATCCCCTGGAGCGCCTCCTTGGCGAGCTGCAGAAGCTGGCGGACGAAGTAGATGTTGCCGTACCGCGCCGAGTACACCCCGTACCCGTGCTCGCGCAGCAGGTCGATGTCGACGTTGGCAGGCCCGGGCTCCGCGTCGATGACGTTGTACCCGGCCGCACGCAGGTAACGGGAGATGTGCTGGGCGAAGCAGCTGCCCGCCGTCGCCACCGACGAGGTCGGATGGATCTCGAACTTCTTCGTGTACATGCCCTGGAGGTCGCTGACGTCGCGGCCGGCGATCGCCTTCTTCCAGAACGTGCGCGCCGGGCGACCCCGATAGGGTGACCGCGCCACAGGCAGCTCCGAGTGTGATTCCGTCGTCATCTGATATCCATCTCCCCCGATATCTCGTACTTCCGTGCGCGGCCCGGGACCGAACTCGCGGCGACCGTGGTCCGGTCCCGGGCGTCGCGCGACAGCGGCTACGCCGAGCGCGGGTGCTCGACTTCCTCGATCAGCTCATCGCGGAGGCGGTTCATGAACGCGGTCGACCTTTCGCGCAGCATCGCCACCTGCTCCGGATCGATCGGAGCCGGCCCCGTCTCACCGAAGATCTCGATCAGCCTGTCGGAGTGGTGCGATGCGACGAGCTCGCTGCGTCCGATCCGCTCCATGAAGGCGCGGTTCTTGTTGGTCGGCACCAGGACGATCGACGGGACCCCGTACATGGTCGCGACGACGGTCCCGTGGAACTTCATGCTCGCGAGCACGGTGCACTCGCCGATCGCGCGGGTCAGGACGTCGAGATCCTCCGAGTGCACGACCTCCTTGTCCGGGACGTTCAGAGCCGGCGCGTTCGCGAAGTCGCGTTCGCCGACGGAACCGGTGCCCAGGATGATGTGGCGGATGCGGAAGCCGCGGCGCTTGGCATGTGCCGCGAGCTCTTCGAGCTTCGTGTAGTCGTCGGGGGTGTCGACCCGACGCTGGCGGGTGACGATGCCGAGGATGGGCTGCCCTGCGGGCTTCTTGACCTCGGGCAGCTTCAGCGAGCAGACGATGTCCGGCTCGCTCGTCACGGGCGCAGTCGGCTCCAGCTTCTCGCGGATCCAGTTGGCGCCGAAGTCGTCGCGCATGCCGATCATGCGGACGTTCTCGTGCCCGAAGAAGCTGCGGAGCCGGTTGATGATGTGCGGCTTCTCCTTGTGCTTCTCCGACCCGTGGTAGATCGGGACGCCGACGCCCGCCACGTAGAACGGCTTGCGCAGGTAGGTCCGGTCGAAGTAGCGAGGATCCGTGTTCCACTGCTGAACGAGGTCGCCGCCGCCCATGACGATGGCCTCGACTTCGGCGACCTTCTCGTCCACCGGCCGACTGAAGTATGGCTGGCGCTCGAGATCCGGGATGATCTGGATGTCGAAGTTCGGAGCGAGGAACTGCTGGAAGACGTCGACGAACAGCTCGTCGCCGTAGTTCCCGTGACCGAAGAACCCGACAAGACCGATGGACTTCTTCGTCGCCGGTGCCGGAGCACTGGCGGGTGTGGTCGTCGCCGGTGCCGGCGCGCTCGACGGCTCAGCGGGCCGCGTCGCGACTCCCTGTGATCCGCGCTGTCCCGGCTGCTCGTCGCTGGATGCGCGCAGCGCGGCCAGCTGACCGCTGACGTCAGCGAGCTGCGATTGCAGCGCGGAGACGTCGTGCCGAGTGCGCGAGATGTCCGCAGTCAGCCCCTTCGATGCATCAGCCGTCTGCTCCGCGGCCGCGCGAGCAGACCGGGCGAGCTGAGCCAGCCGTCTGATCGCGCCGCGCCGACTGGCGAACTGGAGCTGAGCGAACACGCCGACCAGCGCCGCGATGATCGCGACGACGGCGATCGCCCAATCGGTCGACCCCACGAGCGCGAGGGTGGCGGCGATACTGCCGCCCACGAGGAACACGGCGGCTGTCGCGATATCGCGGCCCGTGTAGCGGGACATAGGACTCCTTCAGTGCCCACGGGCGCGGGCCACCAACTCATCGACGTTCAGGGGACGGCGCGTTCGCGCCAGGTGAGGCTGTGCCCCAGCCTACAGCCCACGAGAATATCGGTGAGGACGCCGAGGTCAGTCGCTCACACCGGAATCCGCACGGTGGGGGCATCGCCCGTGTCCCAGAAGTCCGCGTCCAAGACGCGAGTCACCGGATCCGGCTCGTCCAGCGGCGTCGGTGCATGCCGTGACCCCTCTGCCGAGCGCGCCGTGGCTCGCGCGACGTTCTGTCGCTGCAGTTCGGCCGCGGCAGCACGACGCTCCCAGAGCTCGCGCTCGATCATGGTGCGGTCCCTGGCGTGGATCATCCCCCTCAGGATCACGGCCAGCAGCAGGCCCAGGTATCCACCGAGGGTGTTCGACAGCACATCGAGAACGGTCGAGACGCGCTCATCCAGGGCGACGCCCTGTGTGAATTCGATCGCGCCGGAGAACGCCGGCAGCAGGAAGATCGCGAGCCACCAGGCCTTGCGCGCGAGCGCGAGGCCGAGCAGGAATCCGAGCGGGACGAACATGCCGACGTTCGCCACGAACTCCAGCTCGTTGTAGCCGAATCTCTCGGGCACCCCGAGGTTGTGCAGTGCGCGGAGCACTCGCCCCGCGATGCTGTCGAACTCGAGCTGCTCGGGCTGCGGCCACATCGTCACCAGCAGCACGAATGCGGAGTACACGATGAGCAGCAGTGTCGAGATCCACAGCCGCGCATGGCTGCGAGGCGGCGGCGGTCCCACGTGGATCTGTGTCATGGTGGCGTTCCTCTCATGCCCGGGATCGGGAGACGATGCCTGCGCGCAGGCTCGCGCCATGCTATCGATCGCTGGTCGCTTCTCGCCGCGAAGTCACCGGGAACCACCGCAGAAGATCATGCGTCCGGGTACCACAAAGGGGCCGGACCCGAAGGCCCGACCCCTGTGCGAGAAAGCAGATGCTTACTTGATGATCTTCGTGACCGTACCGGCGCCGACGGTGCGTCCACCCTCACGGATGGCGAAGCCGAGGCCCTCCTCCATGGCGATCGGCTGGATCAGCTCGACCGTCACGTCGGTGGTGTCGCCGGGCATGACCATCTCGGTGCCCTCGGGCAGCGTGATGACGCCGGTGACGTCGGTGGTGCGGAAGTAGAACTGCGGGCGGTAGTTCGTGTAGAACGGGTTGTGACGCCCACCCTCATCCTTGGACAGGATGTACGCGGTACCGGCGAAGTCGGTGTGCGGCGTGACCGAACCCGGCTTGACGATGACCTGACCGCGCTCGACGTCCTCACGCTTCGTACCACGGAGCAGGAGACCGCAGTTCTCGCCGGCCCATGCCTCGTCGAGCTGCTTGTGGAACATCTCGATACCCG
>JAZBLP010000040.1:0-35547 GCA_037033305.1 Actinomycetota bacterium
TCGTTGCTTCGCGGCGCAGCGCTCAGCGACCTGCCGGCGCCCGACGTCGTCGCGGGCATCGATGTGCCGACGACGATCTTGGCCTGGGTGGATGACCCCGGCCACCCGCTGTCGACCGCCGAAGCCCTCGCCGCATTGCTTCCGCACGCGTCACTGGCGGTCGCCCGCACTCCGGGAGACGTCGAAGCCTGGCCCGAGGTCTTGCGTCAGGATGTCGAGCGTCGAGAGCGAGCCGTCTGACCGCGCCTGGGCGCCTCAGTTGTTGAAGCGGAACTCCACGACGTCGCCGTCCTGCATGACGTAGTCCTTGCCCTCGAGGCGGGCCTTGCCCTTGGAGCGGGCTTCGACGACCGAGCCGGTCTCGACGAGGTCGTCGAAGGAGACGATCTCGGCTTTGATGAAGCCCTTCTCGAAGTCGGTGTGAATGACTCCGGCGGCCTGCGGCGCCTTCGACCCCTTGGGGATCGTCCACGCCCGGGCCTCTTTCGGACCGGCCGTGAGGTAGGTCTGCAGACCCAGAGTGTCGAAGCCGATGCGGGCGAGCTGGTCGAGGCCGGACTCGTCCTGACCGGTCGACGCGAGCAGCTCGGCGGCGTCCTCGGGCTCGAGGTCGATCAGCTCGGACTCGATCTTCGCGTCGAGGAAGATGGCCTTCGCCGGGGCGACGAGGGCAGCGAGCTCCGCCTTGCGGGCGTCATCGGTGAGCACGCCCTCGTCGACGTTGAAGACGAAGATGACCGGCTTGGCCGTGAGGAGTCCGAGCTCGCGGATCGGCGTCAGATCGATGCCCGCGACCGAGAGCAGCACGCCGCGCTCGAGCGCATCCTTCGCCGCGTTGGCGGTCTCGAGGACGACGGGCTCGATCTTCTTGCCGCGCACCTCCTTCTCGTACCGCGTGATCGCCTTGTCGACGGTCTCGAGGTCGGCGAGCATGAGCTCGGCGTTGATCGTCTCCATGTCGGACGCCGGGTTGACAGCACCGTCGACGTGCACGACGTCGTCGTCTGCGAACCCGCGGACGACCTGGGCGATGGCATCCGCCTCGCGGATGTTCGCGAGGAACTTGTTGCCGAGGCCCTCGCCCTCGCTCGCGCCACGCACGATCCCCGCGATGTCGACGAACGACACCGCAGCCGGGAGGATGCGCTCGCTGCCGAAGATCTCGGCGAGCTTGTCGAGACGCGGATCGGGCAGGTTCACCACCCCGACGTTCGGCTCGATCGTCGCGAACGGATAGTTCGCCGCGAGCACGTCGTTCTTGGTCAGAGCGTTGAAGAGGGTGGACTTGCCGACATTGGGCAGGCCGACGATTCCGATAGTGAGAGCCACGGGGGTCGAGTCTACCGGTCGCGGATGCGCGGCCCCTGCGGGTACCGCAGTCAGGCTCGCACGGCGCGGAATGCGTGCGTCACGTAGGGCAGGTCGACGGTCGATTCACCGTCGAGACCGAGCTCGTCGAACAGCACGTCCATCTGCCGCGTGATCCGACCGCGTTCGTCGGCGGAGGCGGCGATCAGGTAGCTGCGCGAGAGCGCCATCTGATGCAGCTGCGTCCGGTTCATCGCGCGGCTCCACTCCCACTGCTGCTTCTCGATACCGGTGAACGGGGCCTCGATGCGCGGGCCGACGGATCCGGGTCCGTTGACCATCTCCTCCGCGGGGCTGCTGTGCATGATGTCAGTGAGACGGCGCACCCAGTCCGCTCGCTCGTCGCGGATGTTCCAGATCAGCCCCAGCACTCCCCCGGGGCGGACGACACGTCCGAGCTCGAGGGACGCCGCCGACGGCTCCACCCAGTGCCATGCCTGACCGAGCACGACGGCGTCGAGGCTGGCATCCGGCAGCGGCATCCGCTCAGCTGTTCCCTGGAACGTCGGAACACCGGGAACGCTCCGGCGCAGCGTCTCGAGCATGGCCGCATCCGGATCGACGGCGACGACCTCGGCATCCGGGGCCTGAGCGAGCACACGCGTGAGCTTTCCGGTGCCCGCGCCGACGTCGGCGATGCGGCGGGAGCCGTGCGGCATCGGCTCGAGCATCCACGACACGGCCTCGAAGGGATACTCGGGTCTCCCCGCCTCGTAGTTCGCGGCCTCGCTGCCGAAGGATGTCGCTCGGTCGGTGCTCATGTCGCCAGCCTACGGCGAGTCATCGTGGAGGGTGTCGGATGCCGGGAGAGAGTGGGACTGTGCCACTGGACTTCACCGCAATCGACTTCGAGACGGCGAATTCCAGCCCCGCCTCCGCCTGCTCCGTCGGCCTCGTACGGGTGCGTGACGGCAGGATCGTCGCCACCGCGGGGTGGCTGATCCGCCCGCCCGCCGGTCACGACGACTTCCAGGAGTGGAACACGAAGATCCATGGCATCCGCGCGCACGACGTGATCGACGCAGCCACCTGGGCCGATCAGTTCGACCGCCTGTGCGCCTTCGCAGGCGCCGATGTGCTCGTGGCGCACAACGCGGGCTTCGACCTCAACGTGCTGCGCCGAGCGGCCGAGGCCACCGGCGGCGACTGCCCGCCGTATCGCTCGCTGTGCAGCCTGCAGGTGGCGCGCAAGACCTACGACCTCGACTCTTACCGGCTCCCGAAAGCCGCCGAGGCGGCGGGCTTCACCGGCTTCTCACACCATGACGCGCTCGCGGACGCCCTCGCGTGCGCGCACATCGTCATCGACGCTGCTCGCCGCCACGGCGCGTCCGACGTCTTCACCCTCGCCGATGCGCTGTCGCTGCGCGTGACCGAGCCGGTCGTCGTCACCCCGGAGCGCGCAGTCGCCTGAGTCGCGCCGGACGAATGTCCGTGGCCGAGCGCATCATGGAGAACATGGATGCTCTCACGCTCGTTCTCCTCCTGGTCGCACTCGCGGCCGGCGCCGCCGTGGGATGGGTCCTCCGCGGGTCGCGCGGAGCCGCCGATCTCGCTCGCGCCGAAGCGGAGCTCGCCGCGGTTCGAGACGATCGCGACCGACAATATGACCTGTATCGGGATGCCGTCGAGCACGCGAGGCTCGAGCAGCGTGCCGAAGCTCAGCGGGTGCAGCAGCAGAATGCGGTGCTCACGGCTCTGGCTCCCGTACGCGAGAGTCTCCAGCAGATGCAGCAGAAGGTCTCGGCGATCGAGCAGGAGCGGCATGCGCAGTTCGGATCGCTCGCGGAGCAGCTCCGACGCGCACAGGAGTCCGACGAGGCGCTGCGCTCGACGACCGAATCGCTCGCCGGGGCGTTGCGCTCGACCGCCACACGAGGCGTCTGGGGTGAGACGCAGCTGCGACGGGTCGTCGAAGCCGCCGGGCTGATCCGACACGTCGACTTCGATCTGCAGTCCACCATCTCGTCGGACCGGGGCTCGGGCCGGCCCGACATGGTGATCCGTCTCGCCGGGGGCACGTCGATCGCGGTCGACGCCAAGGTTCCTCTCGACGCCTATCTCGAAGCATCGGCGCTGCCGATCGGGGACGCTCATGAGACCCAGCGCCGCTCTCACATGCAGAAGCACGTGAAGGCCGTTCGCGCCCACGTCGACGCGCTCGCGAAGAAGGCGTACTGGACCGGCCTCGACGCCAGTCCCGAGTTCGTCATCTGCTTCCTGCCGAGCGAGTCGCTGCTCGCGGCAGCGATCGACGAGGACCCGACGCTGCTGGACTACGCCTTCACGAAGAAGGTGGCACTCGCATCCCCCGTCAATCTGTGGGCAGTGCTCAAGACCGTCGCCTACAGCTGGACGCAGCAGGAGGTGTCGACGGAGGCACGCGCACTGTTGAATCTCGGCACCCAGCTCTACGACCGGCTCGGCGTGCTCGCCGGACATGCCGATGATCTGCGCCGCGCTCTGGAGCGCACGGTCGACAGCTACAACAGATTCGCCGGCTCACTCGAGAGCCGCGTTCTCGTGACAGCCAGGCAGTTCCCCGGAATCAGCGCGTCGACGCTCGACTCCGCGCCACCGGCGATCACCGCGCAGACCCGACGCTTCACCTCAGCAGAGCTCATGAGCGACTCCGATGCGGAGATCGGCTCCGAGCTCCGCATCTCCCCTGCCGCCGCCGACGCATCCACCTCGCCGGGTGCGTCGATGCAAGCCGATGTCGGAGACGTGCGTGGTCGGGTCAGCGACGGAAAGCAGACCCGCTACTGAGATCAGGCGACGCCCGGTACGCCGCTGAGCAGCAGGATGACGAGGCCGCTGGTCACGACGAAAGCGCCGACCATCCACCAGGAGCTGATCTCGTGGCCCTCGTCGAGTCGCTTGCGGAACAGCACGTCCGCACGTCGAGCGGGGTCTGAGACCGTCGTCTTGACGACAGGCGCCGCCGGAGTCCCGGTCGGGAGAGGCACTCCGGCCTCGTCGACGTTGATCCGCATGATTCGGCCGGTGGGCGTCGTCACGATCTTCGTCGGCGCGGCCTTGGAACCACTCGTGTGCTGCGTTGTCATCGGTCTGCCCTCCTGTGCCTGCGGTGCCTGGCGGCTCCGTCGACGGCGACAAATCCAGTGTCAATTGTCACACGAACACAGGAGAAAGCTCGGCTCAGCACCGCTCAGGGGGTACCGGGTCGGTAACGATGGACGACCCACGCTCGATCCGCGCACTGAGATCGCGGCGCTCAGAGCCACTTCGAGACGAGGTGCTCCGAGGCGATCCGGCGAAGGGTTCCCGAGGCACCGCGCAACACGACGCTCTCGGTGTAGATGTACCCGCCCTCACGTCGGACGCCGGCCACGAGCTGGCCGTCCGTGACGCCGGTGGCGACGAAGATGGTGTTGTCTCCGCGCACGAGATCGTCCGCTTCGTAGACCTTGTCCATGTCGAGGCCGGCGTCGATACCTCGCTGGCGCTCGTCGTCGTCGCGGGGCCAGAGCCGCCCCTGGATGTGACCGCCGAGAGCCTTGATCGCACACGCCGTCACGATTCCCTCCGGGCTGCCGCCGACGCCGACGCACATGTCGGTGCGGGCCGCGTGACGCGCCGCGTTGATCCCGCCCGCGACGTCGCCGTCGCTCATGAGTCGGGTCCCGGCACCGGCATCGCGGATCTCCTGGATCAGCTGCTCATGACGCGGGCGGTTCAGCACCGACACGACGATCTCGTCCACGGGCTTGCCGAGAGCGCCCGCGAGCTTGCGGATGTTCTCGCCGATCGGGAGGCGGATGTCGACCACGCCGACACCGGCGGGGCCTGTCACGAGCTTGTCCATATAGAAGACGCTCGACGCGTCGAGCATCGACCCGCGATCAGAGACTGCGATGACGGAGAGCGCGTTCTGACGTCCTGCCGCGGTCAGGGAGGTGCCGTCGATCGGGTCGACCGCGATGTCGCACTCCGGGCCGCTGCCAGTACCGACCTCTTCGCCATTGAAGAGCATCGGGGCGTTGTCCTTCTCGCCCTCGCCGATGACGACGCGCCCCTGAAAGGCGACGGTCCCGAGGAAGGCGCGCATCGCGTCGACGGCGGCGCCGTCCGCGGCCTCCTTCGCGCCACGACCGATGAAAGGAACAGCACGGATGGCCGCCGCTTCAGTGGCCCGCACCAGCTCCATCGCGAGGTTTCGATCGGGACGAAGGGGGCTGAGATCCGCTGTAAGACTAACCATGCGGTCAGCCTAACCAGCGCGGGCGTCTGAAACGGCTGTTTTCTGCCAAGCCGCGACGAAGGAAACGCGATTCTTAACACAGGGACAGGAGGTAGCGCCCGCCCGGTGGGCTCCGCCAGCATCCGGCAGTCAGCCCCGATAGAGTGACTGCTGTCCCGGCTTCCCAAAATCGCAGGAGTTCTCATGCCCGTCGCCACCCCGGATCAGTACGCCGAAATGCTCGACCGCGCGAAGGCCGGCGGCTTCGCGTACCCGGCATTCAACGTCTCGAGCTCGCAGACCATCAACTCGGTCCTCCAGGGCCTGACCGAGGCGGGTTCCGACGGAATCATCCAGGTCACCACCGGTGGCGCCGACTACTTCGCCGGCCACACGGTCAAGGCCCGCGCGACCGGCGCACTCGCCTTCGCCCGCTTCGCGACCGAGGTCGCGAAGAACTACCCGATCACCGTCGCCCTGCACACGGACCACTGCCCGAAGGATGCTCTCCCCGGTTTCGTCGAGCCGCTGATCTCCGCCTCCGAAGACGAGGTCAAGGCAGGGCGCAACCCGATCTTCCAGTCGCACATGTGGGACGGCTCGGCTGTGCCTCTCGCGGAGAACATCGAGATCGCCAAGGATCTCCTGCCCCGCATGAAGAACATCAACGCCATCCTCGAGGTCGAGATCGGCGTCGTCGGCGGAGAAGAAGACGGTGTGGCGCACGAGGGTTCCAACGATGCCCTCTACACGACGTTCGCAGATGTCGACCAGGCGGTACAGGCGCTCGGTCTCGGCGAGCAGGGTCGCTACATCGCAGCCCTCACGTTCGGCAACGTCCACGGCGTCTACAAGCCGGGTGGAGTGAAGCTGCGTCCCGAGCTCCTCGGAGAGATCCAGCAGCAGGTCGCCGCGAAGTACAACACCGGCCCGAAGCCCCTCGACCTCGTCTTCCACGGCGGCTCGGGTTCGACCGACGAGGAGATCGCCCTCGCGGTGGCCAACGGCGTCATCAAGATGAACATCGACACCGACACGCAGTACGCGTACACGCGTGCCATCGCGGACTACATGTTCAAGAACTACGACGGCGTGCTCAAGGTCGACGGCGAGGTCGGCAACAAGAAGCAGTACGACCCGCGTGCATGGGGCAAGATCGCCGAGACTGCCATGGCCGCTCGCGTCGTCGAGTCCACACGCCAGCTCGGCTCGTACGGCCAGTCCCAGAGCTGACCGGTCTGACGATACAGATGCCCCCGGCCGAACGGCCGGGGGCATCTGTCGTTCTCACGCGGTCACTGACCCGCCGTCTTTGCGACGAAGTCGATGAAGGCCGGGTCGTTCATCAACGGAATCGCGGCGCACACCGACGCCACGAGCAGGGTAGCGGCGGCACCGGCCAGCGGAACCCACCACGAGAGCTTGCCGGCGCGCAGCCGCCGGATCGACAGGAAAGCGGTGAGCGACCAGCCCACGGCGAGCACGATCGCCGCGATGGTTCCCCACGTCCGGCCTTCGGCGAAGTTGGTGAACTCGCCGTCTACGCCGAGCACAGTCATCATCTGATTCATCGCGGTGGAGAAGTCGAGGTACGACAGTCCTGTCATCACGACGTTGACCAGCCCGTATGCGAGCAGTGCGATCGTCACGAAGCGATCGACGGGACGCGGACGAGCGGCTGCCGATTCGGAGGGGGCTCGGTCGCTCTGGGCCGGGCGACTCTCGGTCGCGCTCACCTCTCCGGCCGGCATCTCGCCCAGCGGGGGCAGTCCTGCTGCCCTGCGCTGCTCTTCGAGGGTCGCGATTTCGCCGTACTGGGGACGCTGATCGGTCATTCGGCCATGGTATCCGCCCGGTCTCTGCACGACTCACAGACTGCAGGCTCCAAAAGAATGGCGGCCCCGGAGGAGTGGGGACTCCTCGGGGCCGCGGACTCGGAACGCTGGGGACGCTCGTCGTCCAAGTGGGGCGGGGAACGCTGGGGACATTCCTCCACCTATAGCGCCGATTGCACAGACGACTACACCTGACATGTTAGGAAAGCGCGTGCCCGAGCACCAGAGGCAGTTCTTCAGATAGTGAAGAGGCGCCAGACGCGCCACGCGCGCTGCGTCAGGTGGATGACGCGAGACGGGTCGCGCCGCCGCCGAGGGCATCGGCCCCCAACTGCACCGACAACCGCCGTGCCACGAGCCTGAGCTTCCCGACCAGGCCGCGATCGAAGCGCGGGTGTCCCGCGGGAAGCGAGACGGCGAGTGAGGCTCTGACGTTCGGAGCGATCACGGGAACGGCGACGCAGGTGTTGCCGATCGCGTATTCCTCGTGGTCCACGGCGAATCCCGGAGAGCGGTCGAGCTCTGCGAGCAGAGCACGCCGGTCGCTGATCGTGCGAGACGTGAGTTCTTCCAGCGGATGTCTCGAGAGATAGTCGTCACGCTCCTCGCGGCTCAGATCGCTGAGGATCTGCTTGCCGAGCGCCGTGGCGTGCGCGCTCGAGTCGAGACCGACCCACAGATCGAGCCGAGGGCTGCGGGCCGCATCCACGATGTCGATGAGATTCACTTCGCCGTCCTGATAGCGGGACAGATAGGCGGAAGAGCCCACCTCGTCGGCGGTCCGGCGAAGCGCCGCGCGGACATGGGCGAAGAAGACGCCCCCTGCGTCGGACTGCGCGCGGAAAGCGGGGAAGTTGTCGCCGAGGACCAGACCGTCCGGCTCGCTCACGAGGTATCCCTCATGCACCAGGGTGCGCACGAGGTTGTACGTCGTCCCCGGGGTGAGTCCGGTTCGCATGGCGAGAGTCTTGACCGGCACCGGTCGCGGAGAGTTCGCGACCATGTCGACGAGTCGGAGTGCACGCTGGACCGAACCGATAAGAGTCGGCGCCGCCTCCGCGGCGGCCACCGTCAGGCGTTCCCGCTGGAGGAACGGCCTCCCAGCGCACGCGCGTCACGCTGACCCGCGGCATCCTGCCGCAGCTCCTTGGGCAGCGAGAACATGAGGTCCTCCTCCGCCGTCTTGACCTCTTCGACGTCGCGGTAGCCTGCTCCGTCGAGCGCGTCGAGGACCTCGCGGACGAGCACCTCGGGCACCGATGCGCCACTGGTGACGCCGACGGTCGCGACACCGTCGAGCCACTCCTGCTTGACCTCTTCGGCGTAGTCGACGCGATAGGCGGCCTTCGCACCGTATTCGAGCGCCACCTCGACGAGGCGCACCGAGTTGGACGAGTTCGACGAACCGACGACGATCACGAGGTCGGCGTTCGCCGCGACCTTCTTGATGGCGACCTGGCGGTTCTGCGTCGCATAGCAGATGTCATCGGACGGCGGATTGTGCATCTCGGGGAACCGGGCCCGCAGCCGGTTCACGGTCTCCATCGTCTCGTCGACCGACAGCGTGGTCTGCGACAGCCAGACGACCTTGGAAGGGTCCTTCACCTGCACGGTGTCGGCTTCGGCGGGCGAGTTCACGATGGTGACGTGCTCGGGGGCCTCTCCCGCGGTCCCCTCGACCTCCTCGTGTCCCTCGTGCCCGATGAGCAGGATCTCGAAATCGTCGCGGGCGAAGCGCACGGCCTCGCGGTGCACCTTGGTGACCAGCGGGCAGGTCGCGTCGATGGCGTGCAAGCCTCGATCCGATGCCGCCTCGACGACGGCGGGGGACACACCGTGCGCGCTGAAGACGACGTGAGCGCCCTCGGGAACCTCGTCGACCTCCTCGACGAAGATCGCGCCCTTCTCCTCGAGCTCGGTCACGACGTGGATGTTGTGGACGATCTGCTTGCGCACGTAGACCGGAGCGCCGTAGCGCTCGAGCGCCTTCTCGACCGCGACCACAGCACGGTCGACGCCGGCGCAGTATCCGCGCGGAGCGGCGAGCAGAACACGCTTGTCGCCGATGACCGGGTTATCCTGAAGCCGCCCGGCCGCCCCACGTACTCGGGGGATGCGCGGCAGAGGCAGATGAACGGCAGTCGAGGTCACCCTTGAATTCTACCGCCGAGAACCTGAGCAGGAGCGGGAAGGGGCACCGAGCGCATGACGGTCTTCGAAGCATCGACGCATCCGGGTGAGACTCCGCCGGCGGATGCGGTCGCCCCGCGAGACTCCTCCGCCGACGCACCGACCTCGGTCGCACGCCTGAACGCCACGATCAGGGACTTCGTGGCGCGCTGGAACACCGTGTGGGTCGAGGGCGAGATCACTTCCTGGAACGTGCGTGGGGGCAACATCTTCGCCCGGTTGAAGGACACCCGCTCGGACGCGCAGATCTCCATCAGGATCTGGTCGAGTGTCCGCCCGCGGATCCCCGGCGATCTGGCGGTGGGCGACCACGTCGTCGCCGCGGTCAAAGCCGACTACT
Source organism: Actinomycetota bacterium (assembly GCA_037033305.1). Classification (GTDB taxonomy): domain Bacteria; phylum Actinomycetota; class Actinomycetes; order Actinomycetales; family Microbacteriaceae; genus Microbacterium. Next base: position 9,938 of record JAZBLP010000040.1, read on the forward strand.
TCGTGAAAGCCGGCGACTTCAGCTTCGCCGTCTCGGCGATGAAGCACGTCGGCCTCGGAGACCAGCTCGAGAAGCTGGAGAAGTTGCGACTGCAGCTGCGCCAGGAGGGCCTGTTCGACGCCTCGCGCAAGAAGCGCCTCCCGTTCCTCCCCCACGTGATCGGACTGATCACGGGAGAGAAGTCGGATGCCGAGAAGGACGTGCACCGCAACGCCGAGCTGCGCTGGCCCCAGGTGCGCTTCCGCACGGAGTACGCGGCTGTCCAGGGTGACCGGTGCGTTCCCGAGACCCTGGCGGCTCTGGCACGGCTGGACGCCGACCCCGATGTCGACGTGATCGTGATCGCCCGCGGTGGCGGTGATCCGCAGACACTCCTCGGGTTCAGCGACGAACGGCTCGTCCGCGCTGTGGCCGCCGCATCCACTCCGATCGTCAGCGCGATCGGGCACGAGAACGATCATCCGCTGCTCGACGACGTGGCCGACCTGCGCGCGTCGACCCCGACGGATGCCGCGAAGCGCGTCGTTCCCGACGTCAGCGAGCAGCGGGCGCTGATCGCGCAGCTGCGCTCCCGGGCCACGACTCGGCTGACGCAAAGGCTGTCGCACGACATCGCGCAGCTCGAGCAGCTGCGTTCCCGCCCCTCGCTGCGCTCCCCCGACCCGATCATCGAGTCACGATCTCAGGACGTGTGGCTGCTGCTCTCCCGCGGACGCGACACGATCACGCGCCAGCATGATGCCGCCGGTCGCGCGACCAGCGAGCTGCGCGCCTCACTGCGGGCGCTCTCCCCGGCCGCCACGCTGTCGCGCGGATACGCGATCGCCCACCTCGAAGGCGGAGTGATCCTCCGCGACGCCGCCGACGCTCCGGCAGGCAGCAGCCTGACGATCACGGTCGACCGCGGCTCCCTCGCGGCCCGTTCCGAGGGCGAGATCGCCGAAGCACCGGTGCCTCGCTCCGAATGAGCGGGTCCTGCGCACGGCGTAGGATGGAGGCGTGAGTGCGCCGAACGACACCCCTGTGGACACGCTGTCATTCGAGGCCGCTCGCGACGAGCTCGTGAAGGTCGTCTCCGAGCTCGAACAGGGGGCTCCGACTCTTGAGCAGTCGCTCGCCCTCTGGGAGCGCGGCGAGGCGCTGGCGGCCCGCTGCGAGGAGTGGCTGCTCGGAGCCAAGCGTCGCCTCGAGGCCGCGCGCGCCACGTCGTCCGGTGCCACCGATGGAGACGACTCATGAGCAAGCCCGCTCCCATCGTCGCCGAGCTCGGTCGCCCGGAGACCCCCGAAGAGACTGCGGCACGCAAGGCCGCGTCCAGCAAGGCGTATCGCTCGAGCCAGACGGTGCGCAGTCTGGTCGCCGCTCTGATCGTCACCTTGGCCATCGTCGTCGTGATCGTGCTGGCGGTTCCGCGGGGCGAACCCGCCCCCGCACAGAAGATCGATGTGGTCGGCATCGCCGCCGACGTCGAGTCCACCATGGGCCGACCGGTGATCGTGCCCGACCTCGCGGATTTCTGGCGGGTCAACGCCGCCGAGCTCACAAGCGGCTCCACGACGGTCTGGGACGTCACCCTCGCTCCGTCCGCCGAGGATGAGCGCGGATTCATCAGGCTCGCCCAGGCGTTCGACGCCGACTCCTCCTGGGCTCCGCAGCGCCTGAACGGCACCGCAGCCACCGACACGACGTCGATCGGCGGGCTCGGGTGGGATGTCTACGACCTCGGCGATGCCGGCGCTAAGCAGAACATCACCTACGCGATCGGCACCCAGGCGGGTGACGACTACCTGCTGCTCTACGGCTCACGCTCCGCCGACTCCACCGCCGAGCTCGCCGAGTCCCTCGTCCCCCAGATCCGCGACCTCTCGGAGTAGCCCTCATGACAGACACGCTCACGCCCGCCGCCGCCTGGACGCAGATGCAGGAGGGCAATCAGCGTTTCGTCGCTGACGCCCCCCGGCATCCGAATCAGGATGTCGCCCGACGCAAGCACCTGGCCGCTGCACAGCATCCGGTCGCCACCCTGTTCGGATGCTCCGACTCCCGTCTCGCCGCGGAGATCATCTTCGACCTGGGGCTCGGCGACCTGTTCGTCGTCCGCAATGCCGGCCAGGTGATCGGCGAGTCGATCGTCGCGAGCCTCGAATACGCGGTCGCCGTGCTGAACGTCCCCCTGATCGTCGTGCTCGCACACGACTCGTGCGGTGCTGTGCGCGCCGCCATCGACGGCACCGCGATCGACGCGGCACCGCTGCCCCCGCACATCTGGAAGCTCATCGCACCTATCGTGCCGGCAGCCCGCAAGGTGCTCGTCGAGAGCGGCGGGACCACGGTCGCTGAGATCGACGCCGATCTGGTCGGCCAGGAGCACCTGCGCAACACGGTCCGCGACCTGCTGCAGTCGTCCGAGGTGATCTCCCAGGCCGTCGCCGAGGGCCGTCTGGGCATCGTCGGCGCCAACTACCGTCTGGCCGAGGGAACCGCGATTCCCGTCATCACGGTCGGACTCGACACAGACGCACACGACACCGAGGGGCACAGCCCCGCAACCAAGGAGGGTTCGGAATGACCGACCAGCACAGCGGCGCAGACGCGCAGGGCTACCGCATCGAGCACGACACGATGGGCGAGGTGCGGGTTCCCGTGAACGCACTCTACGGCGCGCAGACTCAGCGCGCCGTCGAGAACTTCCCGATCTCGGGCAAGGGCCTCGAATCCACGCAGATCGCCGCCCTCGCGCGCATCAAGAAAGCCGCGGCGCTCGCGAACAAAGAGCTGGGCACGCTCGACGGCGCCATCGCGGACGCGATCGCCCAGGCTGCCGACGAGGTCGCATCCGGCGCCCATGACGCCGAGTTCCCCGTCGACACGTACCAGACGGGCTCCGGCACGTCGTCGAACATGAACATGAACGAGGTGCTCGCGACGCTCGCGACGCGCATCCTCGGCGCGGATGTGCACCCGAACGACCACGTGAACGCCTCGCAGTCGTCGAACGACGTGTTCCCGACCTCGGTGCACATCGCGGTCACGCAGGCGCTCATCGACACCCTCATCCCCGCGCTCGACCACCTCGCCGTCGCCTTCGAGGCGAAGGCGGAGCTGTGGAAGGACGCAGTGAAGTCCGGTCGCACGCACCTCATGGACGCGACGCCCGTCACCCTGGGACAGGAGTTCGGCGGGTACGCCCGTCAGATGCGCCTCGGCATCGAGCGCGTGCAGTCGGCTCTCCCCCGTGTCGCCGAGGTTCCGCTGGGCGGCACCGCCACGGGCACCGGGATCAACACCCCGCTCGGGTTCCCGCAGAAGGTCATCGAGCTGCTCGCAGCCGAGACCGAGCTTCCGATCACCGAGGCGAAGGATCACTTCGAGGCGCAGGCCAACCGTGACGGTCTCGTCGAGGCGTCCGGCGCGCTGCGCACCATCGCGGTCTCCCTCACCAAGATCAACAACGACCTGCGCTGGATGGGCTCCGGTCCCAACACGGGACTCGGTGAACTCCACATCCCCGACCTGCAGCCCGGGTCGTCGATCATGCCCGGCAAGGTCAACCCCGTGGTTCCCGAGGCTGTGCTCATGGTGTGCGCCCGCGTGATCGGCAACGACGCCACCGTCGCCTGGGCCGGCGCATCCGGCTCCTTCGAGCTCAACGTCGCGATTCCCGTCATGGGCACCGCCGTGCTGGAGTCGATCCGTCTGCTGGCGAATGCCTCGCGGGTGCTCGCCGACAAGACCGTCGACGGACTGCAGGCGAACCTCGACCGCGCGGCGGCTTTCGCGGGCATGAGCCCATCGATCGTGACCCCGCTCAACAAGCTCATCGGCTACGAGGCGGCGGCGAAGATCGCCAAGCACTCGGTCGCGAAGGGCATCACCGTGCGCGACGCCGTGATCGACCTCGGCTACGTCGAGCGCGGCGACCTGACGCTCGAGCAGCTCGACGAGAAGCTCGACCTCCTGTCGATGACCCACCCGGGTTGATCCTCAGACGCTGACACACGGATGCCGCAGGGACTCGGTCCCTGCGGCATCCGTCGTCCGTCGGGTTCGTGTCGCGCGGGCATCCGCCGGGTCGGGCGATCTGCGCACGGTGCCCCGTTCGGCACACCTGCACGGCGGGCGCGGTCGCCATTCGAGGCGGGCTGTGCGAAAAGGGCCGCGACCACTTCCCCTGCACCCCGCGCACCTCAGATCCGTGGTCCACTCCTCGCGGCTGAGCACGTCGAGTAGCGCAGGCGACGCGGAAGAGTGGTCGGCATGCTCTCAGCGTCCGACATGTGTGGCTCGATCCTGGCCGTCACGCCCAGTGGCATCCTGGTTGCGCGTGCACCGTCCACTACTATCGGGGCGTCCGACCCCTCGCAGCCGCTTCTCTCACCGTTGCGCTCGTGCATCTCCGGTGGTGCGCCGGCGACGAAGCGTTCTTCGCGGCCCGGCTCGGTGTGCGTTCCGGAGCATCGTGTGCGGATCGAGACACTCTTCACGCGAGTCAGCAGCAGCGGGCACCGGGGTCGGCATCCTGACGGGCGTAATGCGCCCGCCAGAACCCGCGCTCGTCGAGCGGCTCCCGCTCCGGATGCTGCTCGCGCTCGTGTTCGAGGTACGCCGCGTACCGCGATTGCCCGGTCACCCCGTTCATGTACCAGGCGACCGCCTGCCAGGCCCTGCGCGCGGCATCCGCCACCGCGGCCGACATCAGTGCCCCCTCGTCGGCTGAGCGGACGCGGGCAGCGCGTTCCATTGCTTCTCGACGGCGCGCTCCTCCGACGTGGCGATGAGACCTGCAGGAGCGAAGCGACGCGAGGGCACTTCCGGGTCCTCGTGATCGACGACTGGGCCGGGGCGCAGAGCCTGGACGACCTTGACGATCGAGATCGTGATGACGATCACCGACAGCACGAGGAACGTCACCGACAGGATGCCCTGGATCATGGTGTTGCGCACGACCGCCTCCATCGCCGCGACGCTCGTGGCCGTGCCGAACGACGTCTCTCCTGCTGCGAGGGCATCGCGGAAGGCGACGTGGTTCGCGAAATAGCCCACCTGCGGCACGGTCGAGAAGATCTTCTGCAGCGACGCCGTCACAGTGACGACCGTCACGAACGCCAGCGGCAGGGCGACCACCCAGAGCACCGTGAACGTGCGTCTGCGGGCGACGATGGTGAGCACCACCGCGAGCGCGATCGCCGCCAGCAGCTGGTTCGCGATGCCGAACAGCGGGAACAGGGTGTTGATGCCGCCGAGAGGGTCCGTGACCCCCATGATCAGCACCGCACCCCACCCCGCGACCATCACCGCCGTGCAGATCCAGGCCCCGACCCGCCACGATGTGTCCTTGAACCGAGGGATGACGTTGCCCACCGAGTCCTGCAGCATGAACCGCGCGACGCGGGTGCCGGCGTCCACCGCGGTGAGGATGAACAGTGCCTCGAACATGATCGCGAAGTGATACCAGAACGCCATCATCCCGGTGCCGCCGATCCACTGCTGCATGATGTGCGCGAGGCCGAGGGCGAGGGTCGGCGCGCCGCCCGTGCGAGAGACGATCGATTCCTCCCCCACCGCCTCTGCCGTGCTCGTGAGCATCTCCGGCGTCAGATTCACCCCGGTCAGGCCGAGACCGTTGACGAAGGCCACGGCGCCCTCGACGGTGCCCAGAGTCGCCGCCGGCGAGGAGTTCATCGCGAAGTACAGCCCCCTGTCGATCGAGATCGCGGCGACGAGCGCCATGATCGCGACGAACGACTCCATGAGCATGCCGCCGTAGCCGATGAAGCGGGTCTGCTTCTCCTTCTCGATCATCTTCGGCGTCGTTCCCGAGGCGATGAGCGCATGGAATCCGCTCAGCGCCCCGCAGGCGATCGTCACGAAGAGGAACGGGAAGAGGGACCCCGCCCAGACCGGGCCCGTCTCCCCCGCTGCGAACTCGCTGAAGGCCGGAACGGTGATCTCGGGGCGTACGAAGAGGATCGCGACGGCGAGCGCGACGATCACCCCGATCTTCATGAACGTCGAGAGGTAGTCGCGCGGAGCGAGCAGCATCCACACCGGCAGCACCGCAGCGATGAAGCCGTAGATGATGATGCCCCACGCGATCGTCGTGCGGTCGAGGGTGAAGATCGCCTGGCCCCAGTCGGTCTCGGCGACCATCCCGCCGCCGATGATCGCCGCCAAGAGCAGCACGAAGCCGATCAGCGACACCTCGGTGATCCTGCCGGGTCGGATCCAGCGGAGGTACGCCCCCATGAACAGTGCGATCGGTATGGTCATCGCCACCGAGAACACGCCCCACGGGCTCTCACCGAGAGCGTTCACCACGACGAGCGCGAGGATGGCCGTGATGATGATCATGATGAGGAGCGTCGCGACGATGGCGGCGGTGCCTCCGAACCGCCCCAGCTCATCGCGGGCCATCTGTCCGAGCGAACGCCCTCCTCGGCGCATCGAGAAGAACATCACGAGGTAGTCCTGCACGGCACCCGCGAGCACGACTCCGACGATGATCCAGATCGTGCCCGGCAGGTACCCCATCTGTGCGGCTAGCACCGGACCGACGAGAGGGCCGGCGCCGGCGATAGCAGCGAAGTGGTGGCCGAACAGCACCCGACGGTCCGTCGCGACGTAGTCCTTGCCGTCCGCCTTGTACTCGGCCGGCGTCGCGCGCCGGTCGTTCGGCTTGACGAGATTGCGTTCGATGAACTTCGAGTAGAAACGGTAGAAGACGAGATAGGTGCAGACCGCCGCGAAGACGAACCAGATCGCATTCACCGTCTCACCTCGCACGATCGCGAGCATCGTCCAGGCGACGCCGCCCAACAGCGCGATCGCCGCCCAGAGGACGATCTTCAGCGGCGTCCACCGCGGTCTCTCATCGACAGCCACCGGGGGAAGCGAATGGTCTTCGACTGTCTTCGTTGTGTCACTCATCGCGCATCACTCCATCGTCTGCGGTCGGTGCCACGAGCGTAATCCGACGTCTGCGCAGACGGAAGCGAATCGCCGACGCTGCGCCGGAACGTGCGACAGCGGATGCCGTGGTATCACGGCATCCGCTGTCGGAGCACTCAGTTCAGCTGAGTTCGCCTCCTTCGAGAAGCTCTGTCACCAGGGCGGCGATCGCCGAGCGCTCGGAACGCATCAGCGTCACATGGGCGAACAGGTCATGCCCCTTGAGCGTCTCGATCACGCTGGCGATGCCATCATGACGCCCGACGCGCAGGTTGTCGCGCTGACCGACGTCGTGGGTGAGGATCACGCGCGAGTTCTGCCCCATGCGGCTGAGCACCGTCAGCAGCACGTTGCGCTCGAGCGACTGCGCCTCGTCGACGATCACGAACGCGTCATGCAGCGACCGACCGCGGATATGCGTGAGCGGGAGCACCTCGAGGATGCCCCGTTCGACGACCTCCTCCATGACGTTGCCCGAGACGACCGAACCGAGGGTGTCGAACACCGCCTGCCCCCACGGGCCCATCTTCTCGCCCTGGTCACCGGGCAGGTAGCCGAGCTCCTGGCCTCCGACGGCGAACAGCGGGCGGAAGACGATGATCTTCTTCTGCTGCTGCCGCTCGAGCACCGCCTCGAGACCCGCGCAGAGCGCCAGGGCGGACTTTCCGGTGCCTGCCCGCCCTCCGAGAGAGACGATGCCGACGTCTGGATCGGTGAGCAGGTCGATGGCGATCCGCTGTTCGGCGGATCGCCCGTGCATGCCGAAGATGTCGCGGTCGCCGCGGACGAGCCTGTACTCGCCGTCTCCCGTGATCCTGCCGAGCGCGGAGCCGCGCTCAGAATGGATGATGAGTCCGGTGTTGACCGCCAGTCCTCTGGCGTCCTCGCTGATCCCGACCTCGCTCTCGTACAGGTCGCTGATCTCATCACCGGACAGGTCGAGTGTGGCGATGCCCGTCCACCCGGAGTCGACGGCCTGCTCGGCGAGGTACTCCTCGGCGCGAAGGCCGAGGGATGCCGCCTTGACGCGCATCGGGAGATCCTTCGAGACGATCGTGACGTCCTGCCCGTCCTGCGCGAGGTTCATGGCGACGGAGAGGATGCGGGTGTCGTTGTCGCTGAGTCGGATCCCGGCCGGGAGCACGGATGCGTCCGTGTTCGCGAGTTCGACGCGGAGCGTGCCGCCCTCCCCGACCTCGACCGGGAAGTCCAGACGGCCGTGCTCGACTCGCAGGTCGTCGAGATGACGCAGCGCCTGACGCGCGAAGTATCCGATCTCCGGGTCGTGCCGCTTGCCCTCGAGTTCGGTGATGACCACCACCGGAAGGACCACCGAGTGCTCGGCGAACCGGAAGAACGCCTGCGGATCGCTCAGCAGGACGGACGTGTCGAGCACATAGGTGCGAAGATCCTGATCAGGACCGTCCGAACCCGCTCGCGTCGTCGTCTTACGGGTGGACTGCTGCGCGGTGCTGATGGACTGCTGCGCTGTACGTGAGGTCACGACCCACTCCCGACCCGGGGAACTCCCGGTTGTTCGAACGAGTCGACCAGGGGGTCACGAGTCGTCATCCTGAGGCCGACCCGACGGGCGCCTTGCCCGATGCCTAGAAGCTACGACCAGCCGCCGACATTTGTTCGGCTCGACACGCCATGACTTCGTTACGTGTTGATTAACGCGCGGTGGCGTGCGCTCCGAGAACGAGCGTCAGCGCCCGAAGCGCCGGTCACGGTCGGCGAAGTCGCGGATCGCCCGCAGGAAGTCGACCTGGCGCAGGTCCGGTCCGAGCGCCTCGACGAAGTAGAACTCGCTGTGAGCGCTCTGCCAGAGCAGGAAGTCGCTCAGACGCTGCTCCCCGCTCGTGCGGATGACGAGATCCGGGTCGGGTTGGCCACCCGTGTAGAGATGCTCCCCGATCATCTCGGGCGTCAGATGAGCGGCGAGGTCTTCTATCGTGCCGCCGGACGCCTGATGCGCCGTGACGATGCTGCGGACCGCGTCGACGATCTCGTTGCGACCGCCGTAGCCGACCGCGAGGTTCACGTGCAGCCCGGTGTGATCGCGCGTGCGCTCCTGGGCGTCCTCGAGCACCTTCGCGAGCTCCGTGGGGAGGATGTCGGAGCGCCCGACGTGCTTGACCCGCCAGTTCGGTTCCTGCGACAGTGCCTCGGCGAGCTCCGCGATGATCTCGATCAGATCGGCGAGCTCCGCGGAGTCGCGCTTGCGCAGGTTGTCGCTCGACAGCAGATACAGCGAGACCACCCGGATGCCGAGTTCGTCGCACCAGCCGAGGAACTCGCGCATCTTGGCGGCGCCTGCTCTGTGACCCTCTGCAGGCGTCTCGTAGCCGAGCTGTCTGGCCCAGCGCCGATTGCCGTCGATCATCATCGCGACGTGATGCGGAACGGATGCGGGGTCGAGATGGCGGCGCAGCCGGCTGGTGTAGAGGCGGTACAGCGGCCCCCGCCCCTGACCATCGCGTGTCATCACCTCCCTACGCTATCGTGTCGGCGCTCGCGAGACCGAGGGTCCACGCTCAGGATATGTACGCACACGTGCATGGGCGCCCGCATAGAGTGAGGGCGTGAGCACTCCCGACTCCTCGGTACCTGACGTCCCGAAGCTGCCCCTCCTGGAGGAGGCGGCGCACGACGCCGCCGTCGAGATCAAGCCGACGTGGCGCGGCTGGATCCACGCGGCCACGTTCCCTATCGCGATCGTCGCCGGGGTGGTGCTGATCGTCGTGGCGCAGGGCGGCGCCGCCAAGTGGGCCGCCGCCGTGTTCATGACGACGTCGCTGCTGCTCTTCGGCAACTCGGCCCTCTATCACCGGATCGACTGGAGCCCGAAGGTCAAGGTGATCCTCAAGAGGATCGACCACGCGAACATCCTGTTGCTGATCGCCGGCACGTACACGCCGCTGGCAGTGCTCGCGCTGCCCCCGGAGAAGGGCGCCCTGCTGCTCGTGTTCGTGTGGAGCGGAGCACTGCTCGGGATCCTGTTCCGGGTGTTCTGGATCAATGCCCCCCGGTGGCTGTACGTCGCTCTCTACCTGCTGCTGGGATGGGCTGCGGTGATGTACCTCGCCGACCTCTTCGTCGCGAACGCGACCATGATGGTGCTCGTCATCGTCGGAGGCCTGCTGTACACGGGCGGGGCGGTCGTCTACGCGCTGAAGAAGCCCAACCCGTGGCCCGGCCATTTCGGGTTCCACGAGATCTTCCATGTGTGCACGGTGCTCGCATTCCTGTGCCACTGGGTCGCGTGTCTGCTCATCGCCCTCGCACCGCTGTCCCCGTCACTCGGGGCCTGACCCGCCAAAGGATCGGTCAGCGCTTCTCGGGGTCGTCGTCGCCCTCGCGCACGATCGGCAGGTCGGCATCCGTCTCGGTCGCCTCGTCGGCCGCGCGCGCGGCCTCTTCGGCATCGAGCTCTTCCCTGACCTCCTCGCGGTAGCGCACGCGGCGGATCCGACGGTTCATGTCGAGGATCAGCAGGATCACGGCGACGAGGATGATCACCACGGCCGCGAAGCCGACGAATCCGGGCGTGACCAGCTCCGGTGCCACGGTCATCGTGGGCGTCGGCATCGGGGTCTCGGTCAGAGCGAGCATGGAGTCTGCCTTTCCTGCGCAGGTCGCATAACCTGGAGTTACCAGCCTAACGACCGGAAGACCCACCCCGTGACGACCGCAGAACAGCTCGATGACCGCTATGGCCGCACCCGCTTCCGACGAGGGCCATGGATCGCCGTCATCGCCGTCGCGGCCCTTCTCGTCGGCGCGTTCGGCTGGATGATCGTCGCCGCGCAGATGAACGAGGTCGACTCCGACGATCTCGGCTTCGACCTGGTGGATGAGCACAGCGTCACCGTGCGGTTCCAGATCACCGGAGTGCAGGGCAAGGACGTGGCCTGCATCGTCGAGGCGCTCGACGAGGAGTTCGGGGTCGTCGGCTGGAAGGTCGTCGAGATCCCCGCCGGAGAGGCGCATTCACAGGCGCTCTCGGCCACGGTTCCCACCGTCTCGAGCGCCACGACAGGTTTGGTGAACAGCTGCTGGGTCGCTTAGACTCGAGCCAGACAGATGACGCCCTGGCACCGTGCCGGGGCGTCTTGGCATATCCCCCGCGGAACGTCGCCGGGTACCTACCGAAGGAGCTTCGTCATGTCTACTGACGCTCAGGTTCCCTTCCTCACGCAGGAAGCGTATGACCGGCTCGTCGCCGAGCTCGAGCACCTCTCCACCACCGGTCGCGAAGAGATCGCCAAGCGCATCGAAGCGGCACGCGAAGAGGGCGACCTCAAGGAGAACGGCGGTTACCACGCCGCGAAGGACGAGCAGGGCAAGCAGGAGGCGCGGATCCGCACCCTCGAGAACCTCCTCAAGACCGCCAAGGTCGGCGAGGCGCCCGCGAGCCGCGGCATCGTCGAGCCCGGCACGGTCGTGACCGCTGTGGTCGCCGGCGGCGAAGAGGTCTTCCTGCTCGGCAGCCGCGAGATCGCGGTCGGCAGCGACCTCGATGTGTACAGCGAGGCGAGCCCGCTCGGCCAGGCGATCCTCGGACTCAAGGTCGGCGACAAGTCCTCGTACGAGGCGCCGAACGGCCGCGCGATCTCCGTCGAGATCGTGAACGTCGAGACCTACACCGGCTGACGCGTTCCGATCACGCGGGCGTTCCGCTACGACAGAGGGCCCCGTCCGCATGGACGGGGCCCTCTGTCGTAGGCGCGTCAGTCCGGAACGATCATCGGCTGGAAGCCGGCACGACGGAGGGTGTCGAGGGTGTGCTCTGAATGCTCTGCGCCACGCGTCTCGACACTGAGCTCGAGGAAGACCTCGCTGATCTGCAGCCCGTGCCCGTGACGGGTGTGCATGGCCTCGATCACGTTGGCGCCGGCCTCGGCGATCAGCTCGGACACCCGCGCCAGCTGACCGGGACGGTCGGGCAGCGGAATGCGGATCGTCAGGTACCGGCCGGAGGCCGCCAGACCATGCGAGACCACTCGCTGCAGGAGCAGCGGGTCGATGTTGCCGCCCGAGACGACAGCCATGGTCTTGCCGCTGGGCTTCACCTTGCCCGCGAGGATCGCGGCGACGCCCACGGCGCCCGCGGGCTCCGCGATCACCTTGGACTGCTCGAGCAGCACGAGGATGGCGCGTGCGAGGTCGTCGTCCGTCACCGTGACCACCTCGTCGACGAGATCCTTGATGATCTCGAACGGGATGGCACCGGGACGAGCGACCAGGATGCCGTCGGCGATCGTGGGCTTCGTCTCGATGTCGACCGGGTACCCCGCTTCGAGTGAGGGAAGCATCGCCGCGGCATTCTCGGCCTGGACGCCGATGATGCGGACGGTGCGGCCCAGCTCGGCGGCTTTGGCCTTGACCGCGGCGGCGACGCCGGCGATGAGCCCTCCCCCGCCGATCCCCAGCACGATCGTGTCGACGTCCGGAGCGTCCTCGAGCAGCTCGAGTCCGAGCGTACCCTGACCGATGACGACATCGCGGTGGTCGAACGGGTGGATGAGCACCGCCCCCGTCCGCTCGGCGAACTCCTCGGCCAACCGCAGCGAGGTCGCGACGGTCTCCCCCTCGAGCACCACCTCGGCGCCGTAGCTCCTCGTGGCCAGCAGCTTGGGAACCGGGATGCCGATCGGCACGAAGATCGTCGCAGGGATCCCGAGGGTCTGCGCGGCGAGGGCGACACCCTGCGCGTGGTTTCCGGCGGACGCCGCCACCACGCCTCGTGCACGCTCTTCAGCACTCAGCTGAGACAGACGATACGCGGACCCGCGGATCTTGAACGAGCCGGTCCGCTGCAGGTTCTCCATCTTGAGCACGACCGGGACGCCCAGCTCGTCCGACAGGGCGCGCGAGGGCAGTGTCGGGGTTCGCGTGATCACCTCAGCCAGACTCTGAGCTGCCTTCTCGAACTCGTCCAGGCTGGGGACTGCGCTCATCGATTCCTCCGTCTCCGCTCGCGCGGAACTGTGCTCCAGATCAGGTCTGCGTTCGGCACGTCGCCGGTTTTCCACGACCCCGTGCTGACGGTGACCGCGGCGACATTGACGAACGCCGCCAGGGGCACTGCGAACAGCGCCCCGGGGATGCCGCCGACCATCGAGCCTCCGGCGACGACGAGCACCACCGCGAGCGGGTGCACCTTCACCGCCGAGCCCATCAGGATCGGCTGCAGGATGTGCCCCTCGAGCTGCTGCACGCCGAGCACGACCGCGAGCATCGCCAGTGCGATCCACGGTCCGTTGTAGACCAGGGCGAGCAGAACCGCGATCGCGCCGGTCACGACCGCACCGACGATCGGGATGAAGGAGCCGAGGAAGACCAGCACCGCGACCGGGATCGCCAGCGGGACGCCGAGGAGCGCGGCGCCCACGCCGATGCCGACCGCGTCGATGGCCGCCACCAGCAGCTGGGTGCGCGCGTAGTTGACGATCGTCGCGAAGCCGTTGCTCGCGGCTGCATCGGCGGCCGGACGCGCGGCGCGCGGGAACAGGCGCAGCGTCCAGCGCCAGATTCCCCGGCCGTCGGCGAGCAGGCAGATAAGGATGAACAGGGCGAGGACCGCTCCGGTCACCACGTGAGCGGCGGTCGTGCCGACGGCGAGAGCCCCGTTGAGGAGCGTCTGCGTCTGCTCGTTGATGATGCCCAGGCCCTGGTCGATGTAGTCCTGGATCTGCGTCTCGCTCAGGTGCAGCGGTCCCTTGAGCAGGAACTGCCGGAACTCCTCGATCGCCTGCGAACTCCGCGCCTGCACGTCGGGCAGCTGCGCGCGGACCTGCCAGATGACGAGCCAGAGCAGCAGGGAGACGATCGCGAGCGTGCCGATGATCGAGATCGCCACGGCCAGCCAGCGCGGGAACCGGTGACGCAGCATCCACTGGAATCCCGGCCACAGCAGAGCCGTGATGAGGATGCCGACCATGAGCGGGATCACGAGCAGCTTCAGCTCGATCACGAGCCAGATGAATCCGGCCACCACCGCGGCGATGAGCAGGATGCGCCAGGAATACGCGGCCGTGACGCGGAGTCCGCGCGGGACGGTTTCATCGGCCTCTGTGGTCACCGTGCGATCCGGCGAGACCGGGCGCGGACGGAAGAGGTCTCTCAGCCGTGGACGCAGCTCTTCGCTCATCGCCCAAGTCTACGGCGCGGGCGCCCCGCGTCCTGACGTGGGACGCCTGGATGTCGGCGCTCGGAGATACCCTGACGGGGTGACCGAGACCCTCAGCCCCGCCCAGGCCCGTCGCATAGCGCTGGCCGCCCAGGGCTTCTCCCGCGCACGCCCGGCGTCGGTGTCGGCCCGACACATCCACCGCGCCATGGATCGGATGGGGGTGCTGCAGATCGACTCGGTCAACGTCTTCGCGAGATCGCACTACATGCCGCTGTTCTCGCGCCTGGGCGCCTACGATCCGGCCCTGTTCGATCGCGTGTTCCACTCACGGACCACCCACTACGTCGAGTACATGGCTCATGAGGCGACGTTCATCCCCGTCGAGGACTGGCCGCTGTGGCGATTCCGGATGGAACACTTCCGCGCCAGATGGGCGGCGGCCGATTCGTGGATGAGCACGAACACCCGGACGCTGCGCTGGGTGCAGGACGAACTCAGGGCACGGGGCCCGCTGCGACCCGCAGACCTCCGAGAGGACGCACCCCGCGAGCGGGGCACGTGGTGGGACTGGGATGACGTCAAGCTCGCCCTCGAACACCTGTGGCGGACCGGCGATGTCGCGATCAGTGGCCGGAAGGGATTCGAGCGCAGCTACGCCTTGGCCGAGCAGGTGATCCCCGACGCCGTCCTGTCGCGCCATGTCCCGCGGGACGATGCGATCCGCGAGCTCACACGACGGGCGGCGCGCTCGTCGGGAATCGCGACGCAGTCGGATCTCGCCGACTACCACCGCATCCGCGATCGCGCGGCGGTCTCGCAGTCGATCGCAGATCTGGTCGACGCGGGCGAACTCCTCCCGGCGTCGGTGCGGGGCTGGGACCGCGGTGGTCGCCCGCTCCCGAGCTGGCGGCATCGCGATGCCGTGCTGCCACGCCGCATCGACGCGGCCGCGCTGCTGACGCCGTTCGATCCGGTCGTCTGGTTCCGCGACAGAGCGCTGCGTGCCTTCGAGCTCGACTACCGGATCGAGATCTACGTCCCCGCCGATAAGCGGCGTTACGGGTACTACTCGCTGCCCGTGCTCGTCGGTGACCGGATCGTGGCCCGCGTCGATCTGAAGGCCGACCGCGCGACGTCGACGCTTCAGGTGCAGTCGGCGTGGTGGGAGCCTCAGGCCGCACCCGACGCCGATGCCGAGCGGATCGCCGCGGAGTTGGCACGGGCGGCGGACTGGCAGGGTCTCGCGCATGTCTCGGTGTCGCGGTGGGGCACGGCGGCGGAAGCCCTCCACACCGCGCTCTCGGTTCGGCCGGGCACGTCGGTGCGTCGTCATGTGCATGCGAGAGAGGTGCCCTCGTGAACCGCCGCGTCGCGTGGGCGATCGGCGGCACCGCTGCAGCTCTCGTCGTCGTCGGGGCGGCATCCTGGCTGTGGCTGTCATCGAACGATGTCTCTCCCGAGGCCGATCCCCCGCTGACGAGCAGCACCCCGACACCGGACGCCGATGAGCGCACGGCCGCGCAGCAGGCGCTGGACGACCACCTCGAGGAGTGCACCTCGGCGAAGATCGTCGACGACGCGGTTCCGGACGGATGCGGGATCAGGATCCCGTGGGGCACCGAGTTCGCCGCGGTCGACGACGTCCGCTTCCGCATCGAGCAGCTGCCCGTCCTGGAGCTGACGGAGGGCGGGTTCATCGCCGACGGCGGCATCCTCGTCGCCACCGTGTCGGGCACAGGTCAGGACGGCAGTCCGAGGACCGAGACGTACCGCACGGACTCCTGGACGCTCCGCGGCGGCGTGACGGTCGAAGGTGACGAGGTGGAGCTCGATGTCTGGTGAGTGACGCTCAGGCGTGACTCCTCGAGACCGCACGAGACCGCACGCGACCTAACACGCAGAAGGCCCGATGCGCTGCTGCGCATCGGGCCTCCTGACAGATCAGAACTGCACGCGTGGTGGCTCCGAGATCGCGCCGCTGTCGGCGACCTCGAAGAACTCTCGCTCGGTGAATCCGAGCCCCTTGGCGAAGAGATTGTTGGGGAAGACCTTGATCTTGGTGTTCAGCTCCCGGACCCCGCCGTTGTAGAAGCGGCGCGCTGCCTGGATCTTGTCCTCGGTGTCGACGAGGGCCTGCTGCACCTGAAGGAAGTTCTGGCTCGCCTGGAGCTGCGGATACGCCTCGGCGACCGCGAACAGGCTGCGGAGCGCCTGCTGGAGGTGACCCTCTGCGATGCCCGCCTCGCCGGGGCTGCCGGCAGACAGCGTCTCCGCTCGCGCACGCGTGACGTTCTCGAACACCGCCTTCTCGTGCGAGGCGTAGCCCTTCACCGTCTCGATGAGGTTCGGTATCAGATCCGCTCTGCGCTTCAGCTGAACCGTGATGCCGCTCCAGGCCTCGTCGACGCGGACATTGAGCTGCACCAGCGAGTTGTAGGTCGCCCAGAGGTAGATTCCGATGAGCAGAATCACACCGACGACGATCAGTACCGGCACGAGCCATTCCATCAGAGGCCCACCCTTCCTCGTGTTTGTCTCATCCTATCGGCGCAGCCTGCGCGTCGACTGGGTGCGCCGCGGTCGGATGCCGCCCCGTCATGCGCCGAGAACGCGATCCAGGTACCGGTTCGTGAATCGACGATCCGGGTCGAGCCGGTCGCGAACCGCGGTGAAGTCGTCGAACCGCGGATAGCGATCTCGCAGCTGCTCGGCCGTCAGCGTGTGCAGCTTGCCCCAGTGGGGCCGCCCGTCGTGCTCGCGCATGATCTGTTCCACGGCCTCGAAGTACTCCGAGGGATCCGCACGCCAGTATCGGTGGACCGCGATGTACCCGCTGGCCCTGCCGTAGGCCGTCGACAGCCACCTGTCGTCCCCTGCCGCGAAACGCACCTCGATCGGGAATTCGATGCGCCATCCCCGACGCTCGATGAGCTCGCGCACAGCACGGAAGGCCGGCACGACGTTCTCGACCGGCAACGCATACTCCATCTCGCGAAAGCGCACGGTCCTGCTCTGCGTCAGGACGCGGTGCGACAGCTCGGTGTAGCGCCGGTCGCCGGTGAGCTTCACCGCGAGCCTGTTGAACGGCGGAGTGATGGCGGGGGCCGCCTGACCGGCGGCGCACACCGCCCGGTACACGCCGTTCGAGAGCAGGGTCTCGTCGATCCAGCGCCCCACGACGGGCAGAGGCTGCCGCCGTGTCGACTCCGGCAGTCTCGTCTGTCTTTTCGTCAGAGCGATGTCCGTGTGCGGAAACCAGTAGAACTCGAAGTGGTCCGATTCTTCGACCCGACTGTGCAGGGTCTCGAGCACCTCGTCGAGACGCGCTGGCTCGTCGACGGCCTCCATGAGGAAGTTCGGCACGCACTGCAGCGTGATGTCGACCAGGATGCCGAGTGCGCCGAGTCCCAGCGAAACCGCCGGGAGCAGCTCGGTGTTCTGCTTCTCGTCCACTCTCAGGAACTCACCCGCCGCGGTCACCACGGTCGCCGCGACGACCTGGGTGGCGAGTCCCCCGAAGCCCGACCCGGTCCCGTGGGTTCCCGTCGAGATCGCACCGGAGATCGACTGACGATCGATGTCGCCGAGGTTCTCCATCGCGAGACCGAACGGGGCCAGCAGCGCGGGTATGCGGTGCAGCCTCGTTCCCGCGAGCAGGGTCACTCGACCGGTCGCCGCGTCGGCCGAGACGAGGCCTTGCATGTCGTCGAGTTCCAGGAGCACCCCGGGCGCGACGGCGATGCCCGTGAAGCTGTGTCCCGCTCCGACCGCCTTCACCGTGAGCCCCTGAGCGACAGCCGCCCGGACAGCCCGCTGTACACCCTCGGGAGTGCGCGGGCGCTCGACACGGAGCGGCTTGACCTGCGCCGACCGCCCCCAGTTCTGCCAGGTTCCGCCGATCCGCGTCACAGGAACGCCTTCCCCTCGCCGCGATACGTGGGCAGTTCGTCGACGATCTCATCGCCGGAGACGAGCTGGTAGCCGTCGATGCGTTCGGCAGGCTCGCCGCTCTTGGCATGACGGAACCAGACGCGATCGCCCACTCCGAGACGCTGAGCCTCTCGCCCTTGGAGCGGTGTCTGCACTTCGCCCGCGGCCTCGCGTGGCAGAGTGCGCAGTCCCTGCGGCCAGACGGGCAACGGCTGTCTCGATGCCACCGCAGGACCCGAGGCGATCCATCCCCCACCGAGCACCGTCGCGATATCGGCGGCCGGTCGCCGCACGACGTCGAACGCGAAGGCCGACGCCGGCGCCGGACGGAACGACCGGTATCCGTCGAAGAGGTGCCCACCGAGCAGCCCGCTGCCGGCACTCGCCTCGGTCAGTGATTCGTCGCTGCCGGTGAACTCGAGGGAACCGGTCCCTCCACCGTTGAGGAATTCGAGGGCGGTGATCTCCGAGAGCGCACCGACGATCGCGGCTCGTCGGTCGCGCAGCTCTGACCGGGAGCGTGCCTGCATGAGCCGGATCACCGGCGCATCGGGTCCCGCATTGTCGCCCTGTCCGGCGATCTGGGCCTCGTACATCTGCAGGCCGACGAGCGTGAAGCCGGGACGGCGGACGATCGCGCGAGCGAATGCTGCCACCTCTCCCGGAGTGAACAGAGCGGACCTGCGGACGCCGATGTGCCCGAGCGCTGCCGACCGCAGTGAGGCGTCCGCGTCGATCGCCACACGGATGTCGGGGCGACGGCCCGCGGGCGCGACGCTGTCGACGATGTCGAGGTGCGCCGGGTCGTCGACCATCAGCGTGATGCGCCGCGCCGCCTCCTCGGATTCGAAGAGTTGCTCGAGTCCCGCGCGGTCGACCGTCGGATAGCCGAGCACGATGTCATCATGGGTCTCTGCGAGCCAGAGCGCTTCGGCGAGGGTGAAGGCGAGGATCCCCCGGTACCCGGGGAGCTGAAGCACGGCGTCGAGCACCGAGCGCACGCGCACCGACTTCGAGGCGACGCGGATCGGCAACCCACCCGCGCGCACCAGCAGATCCAGGGCGTTGTGTCGCAGCGCTTCTCTGTCGATCACGGCCACCGGAGCAGGCAGATGGCCGGTCGCCGCAGAGAGGCGCGGCCAGTACCGTGACGGGTCGTGCCACTCGGGGGAGACTGCGTTTCGTCCCTGATCGGGGCTCATATCGGCGATGAGGTCGAGCACTCCCCCACCTTATGGCCAGGGCGGACTCGGATTCATGTTTTCTGAGATCGGGTCGCAACGCAGTCACACGGTCCCCCTCCGGAATTCCGGTACTTTAGCCGCAATCCCCGTAATGAACATCGACGGCCGTCGTCTCTATCATCAAGGCCGTCATTCGTGGCGGCTCACCGGCCGTGCCCGGCCGGTTGCCGGGGGGTAGTGATGCTGTCTCCGCAGCATCACAGGGAGACGGGCGTGGGGACGCCCGTCTCCCTTCGCCCTGTGGGTGGCGGGTGCGTCAGTGGATGCGCCGATATACCCGTGTAATCTGAGCCAGTCACACGGAGCCCCCGTAGCCCAATGGCAGAGGCAGGCGACTTAAAATCGCTTCAGTCTGGGTTCGAGTCCCAGCGGGGGCACATCGTGCGTGTCAGCCGTCCACGCGCCGATCTGCCGCGCCGCGAGTCTCTGCGTTCCCGGATGCCGACCCGCGCGCCTCACGGATTCGACGCAGGACCAGCACGCCGAGGGCAATTGCCAACGCGGAATACACGGCATAGTCGAGATACCCGAGCAGGTGCTCGATCTGCTCGTGCTGGGTTCCGAGCAGAGCCCCGACCCCGATGAGCAGGGTGTTCCACAGGCCGCTGCCCACGATCGTGTAGATGCTGAATCGCGCGAGGTTCATCCGCGTGGCGCCCGCGGGGATGGAGATCAGACTGCGAACGCCCGGGACCATGCGCCCCACGAGCACCGTCCACCCTCCGCTTCGCCGGAACCACGCCACTCCGCGGTCCAGGTCGCCGCGGCTGACGAGTTTGGTGGCCGCGAGGAGCCGCACAGCCCGCTCGATGCCGATGGCCGCACCGAGCCAGTAGAGCAGAAGCGCTCCGATCCATGAGGCGAGGGTGCTCCACACGATCAGCCACCCCAGAGTCAGGTCGCCACTCTGACTCAGATACCCCGCGAACGGCAGGATCACCTCGCTCGGAATGGGCGGGACGAGCACCTCGAGGAACACCAGCACGCCCACGCCGATGTCGCCGAGCTGGGTGAGGACGTCGGCGGCGAACCCGGTGAGGCCGGAGAACCCGTGATCCGACGACGACGGATCCGCGGCCGTCATGATCGCGCTGCTCATCGGCCGAACAGATCGCCGATTCCGGGGATGCCGAGGTCGCCGAGCCGCTGACCCCATTCGCTCGCCGTGTCCCCCAGGCCCGAGACAGTCTCGCTGGCCGATCCGAGAACGCCCTCAGCGGCCCCTGCGAGCTCCTCGCCGCCGAGGCCGCTCGCGATCGCCTCGATGTCGACACCCTGCGCGAGCGCGTCGAAGTCGACGCCGAGCCCGGCCGCCTGCTCGAGAAGGGGGGCGGCGACGGCGCTGCCGACAGCGCCCACCGCAACGATGCCCAACGCGCCCACGGCAGCTCCGCCGACCGCACCGGCGGCCCCGAACCCGCGCACCCGCGAGAGGATGCCGCGCATGCGCCCAGGACGCGCCGCCTCCGAGCGTCCGGCCGCGCGCGCGAGATCCTCGGGCGACGACGATGCCGGCCGCTCGCCGGGCGCGAGCTCGGTGTTCATGCGCTGCTGCACCTGCGCGCGCTGGGTCGGCGTCAGTCGCGCGAAGGCCTCACGATGGATCTGCTCGACGCGGTGCGGATCAGCTGTCTCGAGCAGGTAGTCGTACCGAGCGATCGCGGCCCGGTCTGCGTCCGATCCCGATCCGGCTGCGTGGGAGGCGGTGGCCCCGGCAGCAGGCGGAGCGTAGGGGTCACGAGGCGCCGGGCGCGCCGGCGCAGGAGAGTATCGATCGTGCTCGGGCTGGTGCCGAGCCGGCGCCGGGGTCGTCTGTTCCCGCGAGTCGGTGCGATCCGTGCGGGATCCGCTCTCGTCGAGGTCGAGGGCGCGGGCGGCCATCCCGAGCAGTCGGTTGAGTTTTCCCATGGTGACGATTCCTTCGTGGTGTGGACGACCACGGGTCTCGACAGCGATGCGGCGAGGGGTCCTTGGCCGTCCGCGGATGCGGACGCCAGGTCTCTTCCACCCTCACGGGCCGGTGGGCCGGGACACGACCTCGTATCCGTAATGACGACACCACCGCAGACGGGAATACTCCCCTTGCGCTGCCGACGGTAGCAAGCGTGCCTATGAACGGGGTGCGAGACGCGCCGTGAGCGGATACGACGAACGCCCCGACTCCGAGAGGAATCGGGGCGTTCGAGGAGAGGACTACTTGACGGCAGCCGTCTCGGCGGGCTTCTTGGCGGCCGACTTGCTGGCACCGGTCTTCTTACCGGCGGGCTTCTCGTCTGCGGCCTTGTCGGCCTCGGTCGCCTGCGCGGCTGGAGCCGTGGTGGCGGGCGCCGGAGCGTCGGCGGCCGGACGCGGTCGTGCGGCGAACTCCTCGAACACGTAGCGCGGGTTCTGCACCGTCTCGAGGTTCACCAGGTCGCGACCGAGCCACAGGTTGTTCCACCAGCCGCCGATCACGCGGAGCTTGCGCTCCCACGTGGGCATCGCGAGACCGTGGTATCCGCGGTGAGCGACCCAGGCGACGAAGCCCTTGAGGGCGATCTTGCCGGACTGGAAGACGCCGTTGTAGAGTCCGAGGCCCGCGACGGCACCGAGGTTCTTGTGGAAGTACTCCTTCGGGTCCTCGCCACGCAGCACGGCGACGATGTTCTTCGCGAGGAGCTTCGCCTGACGGACGGCGTGCTGGGCGTTCGGCACGCAGAAGCCGCCGACGCCGCCACCGGACAGATCGGGGACGGCAGAGACGTCACCGGCGGCCCAGGCTCCGGGAACGAAGGCCTCGGGGGTGCCGACGCGGAGGTCTGCACGGGTCTGGATGCGGCCGCGCTCTTCGATCGGGAGGTCGCCGCCGCGCACCACCGTCGGGTTCGCCATGACACCGGCGGTCCACACGATCAGATCGGTCGGGATGACCTCACCCGTCGACAGCTCGACATTGCCGTCGACCGCGCTCGTGAGCTGCGTGTCGAGGTGCACGTTGGCACCGCGCTTCGCGAGGTCCTTGAGCACCCACTCGCTCGTCTGCAGCGAGACCTCGGGCATGATGCGCCCCATCGCCTCGATGAGGTGGAAGTGCGTGTCGTCGAAGCTGATCTGCGGGTACTTGGAGACCAGCGAGGAGGCGAGCGAGCGCAGCTCGGCGAACACCTCGATGCCGGCGAAGCCACCGCCGACGACGACGACGGAGAGCAGGCGATCACGTTCGGGGCCCGCAGGCAGCGATGCGGCCTTGTCGAAGTTCGACATCAGGCGGTCACGGATGGCGACGGCCTCCTCGATCGTCTTCAGGCCGATCGCGTTGTCTGCGATGCCCGGGATCGGGAAGGTGCGCGACACGGCACCCGCGGTCACCACGATCTGGTCGTACGCGAACTCGTACGGCTCACCGACGGGAGGCGTGATGGTCGCGACCTTCTCGGCGTGGTTGATTCCGGTCACCTTGGCGGTGAGCACGTTCGTGCGCTTGAGGTGACGACGGTGGGCGACCACCGAATGACGGGCTTCGATCGAGCCGGCAGCCACCTCGGGGAGGAACGGCTGGTACGTCATGTACGGCAGCGGGTCGACCATGGTGACGTCTGCTTCACCCTTGCGAAGGTGCTTCTCCAGCTTCCACGCCGTGTAGAAGCCTGCATAGCCTCCACCGACGATCAGAATCTTGGGCACAGTGCTGTTCTGAGGCACAGGGGGACAACTCCTCGGGAGTCAGGAATGTGGCGTGCGTGCGCGCGCCGATCGGATGCGCCGGGCAGCTGCGGTGACGCCAAGCGCTATCAGGATACCAGGGACTGTGAGGGCGATGAGCGGCAGGGTACCGTAGCGCAGCGATTCAGCGCTGGGAAGCAGCGGTGAACCGGCCTCCGTCGGAGCATCCGCATCGGGCAGAGGGGGCACCTCGACCGGCGCGGCGGTGGGCTCAGGCTGCGGGACGGTCTCCGCCCGGCGGAACAGGCGGACCCACTCGGCGAGGTCGCCCATGGGGTTCTCGGACACCTTGGGCACGTCCGTGGAGATCGCGGCCTCGGCATCCACGAGACCGTAGCCGTAGAGCGGGTCGGGGAGATCCGCCATCCCCGGGACTTTGATCGCGGTCTTGATGATGCGGTTGATGACGTTCGCGGCATCGAGCTCGGGATGCGCGGACCTCACCAGGGCCGCGATGCCCGCGACGATCGGCGCCGCGCCGCTGGTGCCGCTCCAGGGAACGACCGTACCGTCCGCCGAGACACCGCGCAGGCCTTCGCTGGGTGCCGCGATGCCGATGGTGATCCCCTGCGTCGACGCCTCGATGCTCGCCGTGCCCGTCTGATCGACTCCGCCGACCGTGAGCACGCCGGGGATCGTCGCGGGGGCGCCGATGATGTTGGTGCCGCTCCCCCGGTTGCCCGCGGCGACGACCACCACGACGTCGTGCTCGAAGGCGTAGAGGAACGCGTCGTCCCAGCTCTTGTCCCAGTCCAGCGTGTTCGTGGTGAACGAGAGGTTGATGATGTCGGCCCCATGGTCGACGGCCCATCGCATGGCCTTCGCGACCTGCTCGGTGAACGGCACCGCAGCAGCGGCGCCGAAACCCACCGAGATCGAGAGCAGATCGGCCTCGGGTGCGACTCCGATCATGCCTTTGCCGTCGGCCGCACCGCGTCCGGCGGCGAGGGACGCGACCCAGGAGCCGTGATTGCCGTCGATGGCTCCCACCGGGGTGCGCCCATCAGGGGTTCCGGTGCCGGACACGTCGGTTCCGCCGACCACGGCCTCGTCGAACACCCCCGGGACCTTGCCGACTCCGGTGTCGATGACGGCGATGGTCACCCCGTCGCCGCGGGTCGTCTGCCAGGCGTCGCGGACGCCGGCTCCGTCGAGCCAGTACTCGGCGGCACGCACCGGATCAGCGGGATCATCGGGCACCGGCGGAGGGGTCGCCGCGGCACCGAGGAGCAGAACGGATGCCACGACCGTCGCCAGCGCGACCCCCTTGCGCAGCATCCGAGGCCGCCTCATTCGGTCGACGCCTCGGCGTCGCGCAGTGCCGCGCCGGGGTCGTCGCACCGGCACTTGTCGGGCGACCAGGCCGAACGCTCGAGCGCCGCGTCGCCGATCGGGTTCACGCCAGGGCCGGCCGCAAGAGCATGGCCGGCCAGTGCGTGCAGACACTTGACGCGCGTGGGCATGCCGCCGGCCGAGATGCCGTCGATCTCCGTGACCTCGCCGAACTGCGCGCGGTCGGCGAGGTACGCCTGGTGCGCAGCGAGGTAGGAGGCGGCGACCTCTTCGTCGTCGGTGAGCAGCGCCGCGAGCTCGGGCATGACCTGCGTGGCCTCGAGAGTCGACATCGCCGCAGTCGCGGCCGGATGGGTCAGGTAGTAGAACGTCGGGAACGGGGTCCCGTCAGGCAGCCTGGGCGTGGTGGCGACGACCGTGGGGTTGCCGCAGACGCACCGGGCTGCGATGCCGACGACGCCGCGAGCGGTTCTCCCCAACTGGGCCGACACCACGGCGAGCTCGGCGGTCGTGGGGGCGGGGAATGGCGGCGTGGTCACCCGTCCAGCGTACGGGAGCCGCCCGAGAGGATGCTCGGAGCACACGCTCCGTCAGGCCGCGCGGTCAGCGGCTGACTGCCGCCGTGTCGCTCAGACCCGCGGACGTCAGAGTGCGCAGCAGCTGCGGCATCCAGTCGGAGGGAGTCTCTTCGAGCGTGTCGCTGACCGGCCCCTGCTGCTGCGGGAGCGCGGCGGGGTCGAGGTCGTTGTCGATCAGGTAGACGACCTCGCCGGGCTTGACGTAGTACAGGCGCTCGCGCGCCTGCGTGGTGATGTACGCCGGGTCGTTCCAGCGTTCACGCTCCTTCTCGAGCGCGGAGATCTGCTCTTCGGAGACCTGGATCGACTGCTCCAGAGCCGAGATCTTCTGCCTCTGGTCGATGAAGGTGCCGAGGGTCGGCACCAGCACCCATGCGCCGAGGACGACGAGCGACAGCATGATCACCGAGAACGCAGACAGGCGGATGCCCGATGCCCATTCGCGAACATCGACCCTGCGGTCTTGAGCCCCTCGGTTCGCCGCGCCCCTGGGCGTCCGACCCGAGGGTCGATGCGCGGACGACGTCGTCGCGGAGGGGGGACGGGAGGACCCCGGAGACGCCGAAGGAGGAGCCGGTCGTCGTGCCACGGCTCCTCCTCCGTACGAGCCGCTCAGGCGGCGTCTGTCTGTCTCAGCTGTGTTCAGCCCTGGTAGCGCGGGAACGCGGAGCGGCCGGCGAAGACAGCCGCGTCGCCCAGCTCTTCCTCGATGCGCAGAAGCTGATTGTACTTCGCGACGCGCTCGCTGCGAGCAGGCGCACCCGCCTTGATCTGACC
>JAZBLP010000041.1:0-34591 GCA_037033305.1 Actinomycetota bacterium
CCCTCCGAAGAGCACCACCACCGTCTGCTTGTCCATGGTTGGTCCTCTCACCCTGCGGGGTGTCGTCGTCCGTCGTCAGGTGGGGTGCGATGTCACGGGGATTCATCTTGCCGTCGAGCACCATCTTCACCTGCTCGACGATGGGCATGTGCACGTCGGACTCGCGGGCGAGCTGCAGCACCGGCGCCACGGAGGCGAGGCCCTCTGCAGTCTGCTGCATCTGCTTCACGACGTCCTGGAAGCTGTATCCCTGGCCGAGCAGTCGCCCGGCGGTGTTGTTGCGGCTCAGCGGGGACTGGCACGTCGCGATGAGGTCGCCCAGGCCCGCGAGACCCTGCAGTGTCTCGGGGTGAGCGCCGTTGGCGACGGCGAAATCGGTCATCTCCACGAGTCCTCGCGTGATGATCGACGCCTTGGTGTTCTCGCCGTACCCGACGCCGTCGACGATGCCGATCGCCACGGCGATGAGGTTCTTGAGCACTCCCCCGAATTCCGTGCCGATCACATCGGTGTTCACGAAGGTCCGGAAGTAGCTGTTCCGTGCCGCGCGCGCGACCTCCTCGGCGGTGTCCCGGCTGCGTGACGAGATCACCGCGGCCGTGGGCTGCTCGCGGGCGATCTCGAGCGCCAGGTTCGGCCCGGAGGCGACCGCGATGCGGTCGGGATCGCATCGAAGCTCCTGCTCGATGACCTGGCTCATCCGCAGACCCGTCGTGCGCTCGACGCCCTTCATGAGGCTGACGATCTTCGCATCGTTGTCGGCGAGCAGTGGCCGAAGCGCCTTGAGGTTCTCTCGCAGCGACTGACTCGGCACCGAGAGGTAGACCTGGTCGACTTCACGGAGCGCGATAGCCAGCTCATGCGTCGCCGACATCGTGCGCGGCAGGTTGATGCCGGGCAGATAGCGGGAATTGCGCTTGGCCTCGTCGATCTCGTGTGCGAGCTCGGCGCGGCGCGCCCACATCGTGACCTGCGCCCCACCGTCGGCGAGGATCTTGCCGAACGTGGTGCCCCAGCTGCCGGCACCGATCACCGCGACGCGTGGTCCTGCAGGAGCGTTGCGCTTAGGAGTCAAGGCGACCCGTCTCCTTCTGTCCGTGGGCGGACGGGTTCCAGCGCTCGGCCGGAGCCTTCTCGTGGCGCAGATCCTCGAGCAGTGCCGTGATGGCCTGCATGAGTCGTTCGGTGGCTTCGTTCAATGCCGATGCCTCACCTGCGCGACCGCGGAGGTCGGACAGGTCGATGGGATCGCCGATGACGACGTCCACGGGCTTGCGCAGCGGCCAGAGGCTCAGGCCCTTCTGGTAGCGACCCATGATGTGCTGGGTGCCCCAGTGGGCCATCGGGATGAGCGGGATGCCGTCGGTCAGCGCGAGACGGACAGCCCCGGACTTCCCGCGCATCGGCCACATGTCGGGATCACGCGTCAGCGTGCCCTCGGGATAGACGATCACTCCGCGACCGTGTTCGACGAGCTCAGCGGACTGCTTGAGCGTCTGCTTCGCCGCGGATGCCGACGACGCGCGCGCCACCGGGATCATCCCTGTCGAACGGAGCACCGCGCCGAGCACCGGCACCCTGAAGAGGCTCTCCTTCGCCATGAAGCGCGGCGCGCGACCGATCCGCCACACCGCGAGTGCGACCACGAGCGGATCGAACTCGGAGTAGTGGTTCGGAGCGAGCACGTACGCTCCCTCACGCGGGAGCTTCTCGCTCCCCGTGATGCGGAGCTTCGCGACGAGCGAGATCAGCGGCACAGCGATCGCCGCGACCGGCCAGAACGCACTCGGTCGCGTGGTCTCCGTCGAGCGGGAACCCATCGGCGTCACCGGATGACGTCGAAGTCGGCGCCCACGGCGTCGAGCTTGGCGAGGAACTTCTCGTATCCGCGGCTGAGGATGTCGACTCCGGACACCCTCGACTCACCCTCGGCGGTCAGCGCAGCGATCACGTGGCTGTAGCCGCCGCGAAGGTCGGGAACGACGATGTCCGCGGCGTGCAGCGGGGTCGGTCCGGTGATGACGGCGGCTTGCTCGAGGTCTCGCCGCGGGACGCGACGGGCTCCGTCCTGCAGTCCGCGAGGGTGCACGACGATGTCGGCGCCCATCTTGACGAGCGCCTCGGTGAAGCCGAGACGGTTCTCGTAGACCGTCTCGTGCACGACCGAGCGGCCCTTGGCCTGGGTGAGAGCCACGACGAGAGGCTGCTGCCAGTCGGTCATGAATCCGGGGTGCACGTCGGTCTCCACGATCACGGGCTTGAGCTCGCCGTCGCGCCGGAAGAGGATGCCGTCCTCCTGGATGTCGAACCAGCCGCCCGCCTTGCGGAAGACGTTGAGGAAGGTCAGCATCTCCTGCTGCTTCGCTCCGCCGACGAAGATCTCGCCGTCGGTCGCCAGCGCCGCAGAGGCCCAGGATGCCGCCTCGTTGCGGTCGAAGATCGACCGGTGGTCGTAGCCGCGAAGCGTCTCGACGCCCTCGATGAGGATGACGCGGTTCGGCTCGTAGGAGATGATCGCGCCCATCTTCTGGAGGACGGCGATCAGATCCATGATCTCGGGCTCGATCGCGGCGTTGCGAAGCTCTGTGGTGCCCTCGGCGCGGACCGCGGTCAGCAGAACCTGCTCGGTGGCTCCGACGCTCGGGTACGGAAGGTGGATGTTCGCGCCGTGCAGGCGTGCCCCACCGGTCGAGAGACGGATGCCGCTCGGCAGCTTCTCGACGATGGCGCCGAATTTGCGGAGCGCGTCCAGGTGGAAGTCGATCGGGCGGTCGCCGATGCGGCATCCGCCCAGGTCGGGGATGAAGGCCTGACCGAGGCGGTGCAGCAGCGGCCCGCAGAAGAGGATCGGGATGCGCGAGGCACCGGCGTGGGCGTCGATCTCCTCGAAGTGCGCCGACTCGACATCGCTCGGGTCGAAGACGAGCGCACCGGGCTCATCGCCGTCCGAGACGCGCACGCCGTGGACCTCGAGCAGCGAGCGGACGACCGCGACGTCGCTGATGGCCGGGACGTCGCGCAGCACGCTGACGGTCTCGCCGAGCAGGGAGGCCACCATCGCCTTGGTCGCGAGGTTCTTCGCGCCCTTGACATCGACGCGGCCACGAAGCGGGCGTCCTCCGCGAATCGCGAGGACGTCTCCGGAGAGCGGGGGGACTCCGTCCGCAAGAGCGTCGCGCACAGGTGTCGTCATTCGGAGCCTCACTTCATTCAACGGAATTCGGGGCGGGGTCGCCCTCGGCTCCCCCGCCCCTCCGTTCACTGCTGAACAGGAAGAGTCCGGGGCCGCCACGACTCGCGACGGGCCTCGAACTGCGCGATCTTGTCTTCGTTGCGCAGCGTGAGCCCGATGTCATCGAGCCCTTCGAGGAGCCGCCATCTAGTGTAATCGTCGATACCGAGGTCAGCCTGGATGTCACCGATCGAGGCGGTTCGCGCCTCGAGGTCGACCGTGATCGAAGTGCCGGGATTCCGGTCGATCTCGGCCCAGATCCGCTCGAGATCCTCTTCGGAGATGGTCGCCGCGAGGAGCCCCTGCTTGCCCGAGTTGCCCCGGAAGATGTCGGCGAAGCGCGGACTGAGGACCACCGCGAAGCCGAAGTCGCGCAGCGCCCAGACCGCGTGCTCACGGCTGGACCCGGTACCGAAGTCGGGGCCGGCGACGAGCACTGAGGCGCCCTGGAAGGCCGGCTGGTTGAGAACGAACTCGGGATCCTGACGCCAGCCGTGGAACAGAGCGTCCTCGAAGCCGGTCTTCGTGACGCGCTTGAGGAACACGGCAGGGATGATCTGGTCCGTGTCGACGTTCGAGCGCTTCAGCGGAGCGGCGATGCCGGTGTGGGTGGTGAACTTCTCCATGATCAGGCCTCCGCCATCTCGTACAGGTCGCTCGGGCTCGACAGCGTGCCGCGGATCGCGGTCGCGGCGGCGACGAGCGGCGACACCAGGTGTGTGCGTCCGCCCTTGCCCTGTCGGCCCTCGAAGTTGCGATTGGAGGTCGACGCGCAGCGCTCTCCCGGGGCGAGCTGATCGGGGTTCATCCCGAGGCACATGGAGCACCCCGCGAACCGCCACTCGGCGCCGAAGTCCTTGATGACCTGGTCGAGTCCCTCGGCCTCGGCCTCGAGGCGCACACGAGCGGACCCGGGGACGACCATGACGCGAACTCCGTCCGCCTTCTTCTTGCCCTTGACGATCGACGCGAAAGCGCGGAGGTCCTCGATGCGGCTGTTGGTGCACGATCCCATGAAGACGGCGTCCACGGGCACCTCCTTGAGAGGGGTGCCTGGCGTCAGATCCATGTACTCGAGGGCGCGCTCGGCCGCCGCCCGCTCGTTGGCGTCGACGATCTCGGCCGGGTCGGGCACTGCGGCCGACAGGGAGCTGCCCTGACCAGGGTTCGTACCCCAGGTCACGAACGGCTCGAGCTCGTCGGCGTCGATGAAGACCTCGGCGTCGAACGTCGCACCCTCGTCTGTGGGGAGCGTGCGCCAGTAGGCGACCGCGTCGTCCCAGTCCTGCCCCTTCGGGGCGTGCGGGCGACCCTTCAGGTACTCGAAGGTCCTCTCGTCGGGTGCGACCATGCCGGCACGAGCGCCGGCCTCGATCGACATGTTGCAGATCGTCATCCGCCCCTCCATCGACAGTGCACGGATCGCGCTGCCGCGGAATTCCAGGACGTAGCCCTGGCCGCCGCCGGTGGTGATCTTCGCGATCACCGCGAGGATGATGTCCTTCGCCGTGACGCCCGGGCGCAGGGTGCCCTCGACGTTGATGGCCATCGTCTTGAACGGCTTCAGCGGCAGCGTCTGGGTCGCCATGACGTGTTCGACCTCGCTCGTGCCGATGCCGAACGCCATCGCCCCGAAGGCGCCGTGGGTCGAGGTGTGCGAATCACCGCAGACCACCGTGATGCCCGGCATCGTCAGTCCGAGCTGCGGCCCCACCACGTGGACGATGCCCTGCTCGGCGTCACCGAGCGAGTGCAGGCGCACTCCGAACTCGGCGGCGTTGCGGCGCAGCGTCTCGATCTGCGTGCGGCTCGTCAGATCGGCGATCGGCTTGTCGATGTCCCACGTCGGAGTGTTGTGGTCCTCGGTGGCGATCGTCAGGTCGAGTCGGCGCAGCGGACGCCCCTCCGACCGCAGTCCGTCGAAGGCCTGCGGGCTCGTGACCTCATGCACCAGGTG
Organism: Actinomycetota bacterium; assembly: GCA_037033305.1. Classification (GTDB taxonomy): domain Bacteria; phylum Actinomycetota; class Actinomycetes; order Actinomycetales; family Microbacteriaceae; genus Microbacterium. The sequence goes on from JAZBLP010000041.1 coordinate 5,190, forward strand.
CAGGTCGATGTAGATGAGGTCCGGCTCGCCGTTCTCGCCCTTGACGACGAGGTGATCGTCCCAGACCTTCTCGGCGAGAGTCCTGGGGCGTACGGGAGCAGTGTCTGCGGCGGGGGTGTTCATTGCGTGTCTCCTGAAGCTGGCGGTTCGGCCCACGATGGACTCCGCGACGAGGAGGGGCTCAGAACGAGGTCTCGTCGCGGCCGCTAAGAAGGAGCACGGTCCGCATGACGTCAGATTACCATCGCTTCAGCCCACGGAGTCTCCGCGTGACACGCTACTTTCACCCGCACCTTCGAGAGGCACGCGCATGACCGACGACAGCACCGGATTCGCCACCAGAGCGGTCCACGCCGCCCGGAATCAGGGGCCCGCATCGTCGAGGGCGACGCCGATCTACCTGACGGCAGGATTCGAGTTCGACGACTTCGACCACGCCGCCGACCACTTCGGCACCGGCGCGGGGTTCGGATACACGCGTACCGGCAACCCGACGGTGCACGCGGTCGAGAGACAGCTGGCCGCACTCGAATCGGCCGCCGAGGCGGTTCTCGTCGCGAGCGGACAGGCCGCAGTGGTCACGGCGCTGCTGACGGTCGCCGGAGCGGGCGACCACATCGTCTCCTCGACCCATATCTACGAGGGCACCCGAGGGCTGCTGCTCGACAACCTCTCTCGGCTCGGCATCGAGACGACGTTCATCGACGACATCGCCGACCCTGAGGCCTGGCGGCGCGCGATCCGCCCGACCACGCGGGCGCTGTTCGGCGAATCCATCGCGAATGCGCGCAACGACATCCTCGACATCTCCGCCGTGAGCGCCGTGGCCGACGAATTCGCCATCCCGCTCATCGTCGACAACACGCTCGCCACGCCCTACCTGCTGCGTCCGATCGAGCACGGCGCCGCCATGGTCGTGCACTCCGCCTCGAAATTCCTCGCGGGGCACGGGTCGGTGCTCGGAGGGGTGATCCTCGACGACGGCCGTTTCGACGCCGCGAAGGCGGGGCACAACGCACCGCATCTGGTGCTCCCCGGCCGCGGCGGGTTCCCGAGCGTGGCCTCGCGTCACGGCGGCAACGCGCGCATCGCCTATGCGCGCGAGTCCGTCGCTCCGCGATTCGGCGCGTCCCCGTCCCCGCTCAATGCGTTCCTGATCGGTCAGGGCGCGGAGACGCTCGGTCTCCGCGTCGAGCGCCAGTCCCGCAACGCCCTCGAGGTGGCTCGCTGGCTGGCCGCGCAGGAGGCGGTCGAGAGCGTCGACCACGTCGGCCTCGAGACGCACCCCGATCACGCGCTCGCCCAGAAGTACCTGCACGGCGGCTACGGATCCATCTTCACGTTCACCCTCCGCGGGGGGCTCGACGCCGCGCGCGACTTCGTCGAGAGCGTCGAGGTCTTCACCCACATGACGCACATCGGTGACGTGCGCTCGCTGGTGCTCCACCCCGCGACCACCAGCCACTCGCATCGAACGTCCGAGGAGCGCGACGTCCTCGGAGTGCAGCCGGGAACGCTGCGGCTGTCGGTCGGCATCGAAGACGTCGCCGACCTCCTCAGGGACCTGGCCCGTGTCCTGGAGCCTGCACGGGAGGCTGTCGCGTGACCAGGCCCCAGCACTTCGGATGGTTCCTCGCACGCGGCTTCGGCCCGCAGGGGTGGGGCTATCCGTCGCTGGACTGGGACTACGACTGGACCCGTCCGGAGATCTACCAGGAGGCGGCCCGCACGCTCGAGCAGGCAGGCTTCGACCTCGTCATCATCGAAGACGCGCCGTCACTCGGCTCGCCCGACACCATCGACCTCCGCGTGCGCCATGCCTTCGGCGGACCCAAGCACGACCCGCTGCTGCTCGCTCCCTACCTGTTCCAGGCGACACGTCACCTCGGGGTCGTGCCCACCGTGAACCCGGCGGCGTATCTGCCGTACACCGCGGCCCGGCAGTTCTCCACCCTGCAGCACCTCAGTGGCCACCGCCTCGGACTCAACGTGGTGACGGACACCGGCAGTGCGCGACACTTCTCGGCCGCGGAACAGCTCGGGCATGATGCGGCATACGACCGAGCTGAGGAATGGCTCGCCGGCATCCGCTCGCTCTGGCGCAGCTGGGACGACCGCGCGCTGGTGCGCGATCGCGAGACCGAGGTCTTCGCCGACGGGTCGAAGCTGCGCGCCGTGCGGCACCGCGGGACGCACTTCGCGTTCGACGGCCCGCTGAACGCCGTGCCGTTCACCGACGGCGAGCCGTCGATCGTCTCCCCCGGCGGCTCGGGTCGCGGCCTGGGATTCGCCGGTGCCAACTCCGATGTGCAGCTCGCCCTCGCGCCGCTGGACGAGACCTCGGTGCGTGCATACCGAGCGAAGATCCACTCCGCGGCGACCGCCGCCGGTCGCTCGCCCGACGACATCAGGATCCTCTTCGCGATCCAGCCGGTGATCACGTCGTCCGCCGAGGAGGCCGATCGCATCGTGGCGGCTTCCGCGGATCCCGACGACGCGGCTCTTGTGCAGATCGCACGCAAGCAGTCCAGCGATCTCGAAACGGATCTGACCTCACTCGACCTCGACCGTCCCCTCGACACCTCGATCTTCGGCGAGCACGTCTCGCGAGGCAGCATCCAGCGCCTGATCGGCGACCGCGGCGACGACGCTCCTCTCCGGGCCCATCTCGCCGCCTTCGCCCGAACCGGACGCATCTCCGATCGCTCGGGCTTCGTCGGCACCGCCGAGGAGTTCGCGGATCTGATCGAAGAGCTCGGAGAGTGGGGAAACGACGGCGTCCTGCTGTGGGGCGACTTCCACCCCGTCACGCTGCATCGGACGCTGGATGAACTCGTGCCCGTGCTTCGGCGACGCGGCATCCTGCGCCGGGACTACGTCGACGGTGGATTGCAGGCGAACCTGCGTGCATTCTGACGCATAGGACGGGCAGGCTCACCAGCCCAGAGTGCCGGGCGCGCCCTTGAACGGGCCGACGACGCTAGACGTGACCCACCCGCCGTAGAACCCGCCCGGCTGCGGTATGACGACTTCGTCGCCCACGGTGCATTCATCCATCGGACCCGCGTAGAGCGCGACCCGGTCTGCCAGCATCTCGAACCCGCGAGAGGGATTCGGGTAGTTCCAGGCCGCTCCGGCCGCGATCTGCGCTCCCCCTCGCACGTCGAGGTAGCGTGCAGCCCCTTTGAACTCGCAGAACGAGGAGCCCGGCGCGTCCGAGAGCGAGCCCGCTGCGAAGTCGTCGATCGGCAGGTAGTACACGGGCGGATGACTCGTCTCGAGGACGCGCACCGCACTCCGCGTGTCGGCGATGAGCTGTCCGCCGAGGCGGACCGTGATGCGCTCGGCTACGGGCTCGACCTTCGGCGGCCGAGGATAGTCCCAGACGGATTCCTGACCGGGCGAGGGCACGAGAGGACGGGGTCTGCGCATCTGTTCACTGTACGTCGCACGGTGTTGACTGGGGCCATGTCTGCACTACCGATGTTCCCGCTGGGGTCGGTGCTCTTCCCGTACACCCCGCTCCCGCTGCGCGTGTTCGAGCCGCGATACCTCACCATGATCGGGCAGTTGCTGGATGAGGACGACCCCCACTTCGGCGTCGTGCTCATCGAGCGCGGGCATGAGGTCGGCGGTGGCGATCGGCGCAGCGCCGTGGGGACGATGGCACGGCTGGTGAGCGTGGCAGCCGATGCCCGAGTGCTGCACACCCTGGCGGTCGGCACGGAACGCTTCACCGTCGAGCAGTGGCTGAACGACTCTCCGTACCCTCGCGCCGAGGTGGCCCCGCTGCCCGAGCTGACGTGGCACGACGCCCTCACTCCGCTGCGTGCCGAAGCCGAGGCGATCGTGCGTCGGGTCCTCGCACTCACCGACTCGCCGTGGGACGCCGACATCGAGCTGTCCGACGACCCGCTCGCCGCCGCCTGGCAGCTCGCCGCGATCGCGCCATTGGGCGAATACGATCAGTACACCCTGCTGCAGTCGACCACGGTGGGCGCCCTCCTGCGTCAGGTGATCGACCTCACGCTCGACGCCGAGACCCTCTGGTCAGCGGACTGACACGTCTCCTTGCGTCGCGGGCGCCGCGGGCGCCGCAGAGGGCGGCCGTCTCACTCCACTGTCGGGCTGACCCGCTCTGCCCGCTTCTCCCGAGACGAGGCGATGAGGCTGGCGACGGTCGCAACGGTCATCGCGACGACGATGACGCCCAGCGACACCATGTTGTCGATGTCGGGAACCCACTCGACGTGCTGCCCGCCGTTGATGAACGGCAGCTCGTTCTCGTGCAGCGCGTGGAGGATCAGCTTGATGCCGATGAATCCGAGGATCACCGCGATCCCGTAGTGCAGGTACCGCAGACGATCGAGCAGATCGCCGAGCAGGAAGTAGAGCTGGCGCAGGCCCATGAGGGCGAAGATGTTCGCGGCGAAGACGAGGAACCCATTGGTGGTGATCTCGAAGATCGCCGGGATCGAGTCGATCGCGAAGATCAGGTCCGTGACGCCGATCGTGATGAACACGATGACCATCGGCGTCCACATGCGCGTGCCGTCGACGGTGGTGCGCAGCTTCGATCCGTCGTACTCCTCGCTGATGTCGATGCGGCGCCGGAGCAGGCGCACGATGAAGTTCTCCTTCTTCACATCGTCGTCATGCTCGCCCTCGGGCATCGCCTGCTTGATAGCGGTGTAGATGAGGAAGGCACCGAAGATGTAGAAGATCGGCGAGAAGTGCTCGACGATCGTGACGCCGACGAGGATGAACGCACCGCGGAGGACGAGGGCGATGATGATGCCGATCATCAGCACCTGCTGCTGCAGGCGTCGGGGCACCGCGAACTGCGCCATGATCAGCACGAAGACGAAGAGGTTGTCGATCGAGAGGCTGTATTCCAGCGCCCAGCCGGTGATGAAGTCGCCGGCGTTCTGCCATCCTGCGACATTTCCGAGCAGAACCGCGAAGAGCAGTGCGAGTCCGACGTAGAACACGACCCACAGCGTCGACTCCTTCGTGGACGGGATGTGGGGCCTCAGTCGGATCAGAAGCAGGTCGCCGAGCAGGATGATCGTGAGGACGATCATCGAGGTGATCTCGAACCAGACAGGAATTTCCAAGGGCGTACAGCACCTTTCGGGAGGGTCGGAAGAACGCCGAAAGTCTCTCCCACGCACAGAGTGCGTCGCACGACCGGAGCAGCGATGTCGGTGCTCGTGATGACGGTGGATGCGCTTGCGGGATACTCCCTCTCGCCTCAGCAATGGTAGCGGAGCGACGACGTTCACGGATGCTGTCGACACTGATCTGAGACGATGGGGCATCGACCGACACTTCCCGGGTGAGAGACACCGAACGGAATCGGGATGCCAGTGCAGACGAGTGATCAGAGAGTGGCGGCGCAGGCCGCGGCAGGCGACGAGAGCGCCTTCCGCGAGCTGTACCGCGCGTATGCCCGCCCGGTCTACTGGATCGCGTACGGGATCGTCGGCGCCGCCGCGGATGCCGAGGACGTGACTCAGGAGACCTTCGTCACGGCATGGCGGAAACTGCCGGGGTTCGAGCTGCAGGGAGACTCCATCCTGCCGTGGCTCGCGACGATCTGCCGCTTCCAGGCTGCGAATCGACTGCGCCAGCGCAGACGAGACCTGGCCAACACCGCGGACGCGGTCGACGAGACCATCCCCTCGACGGTGAACGTGGAGGCGCAGGTGATCACAGCAGACCTCGCAGAGAGGATCGCGACCGAGGTCGGCACCCTCAGCGACCTCGATCGCGCGATCTTCCGGCTCTGTGCCGCGGAAGGCTACGCGTATCAGGCTGCCGCCGAGGAACTCGGCGTGAGCCACGCCGTCGTCCGGAACCGTCTCTCCCGAGTCCGCACCCGACTGCGCGGTGCCGTGAAGGAAGCGAGCGACGCATGAACCACACTGCCAGCACCGAGCAACTGCCCGAGCTCACCGACGCCGCGATGGACCGCATCGAGAGAGCGGTGTTCGAGGAGATCGCCGCCGATCGGCCGGGACGGTCACCGGCGGAGAAGCGCGCTCGCGTTCGTCGTCGATGGCTCACCGGCACCGGGATAGCCGCCGCGTTCATCGTCGGCGTCCTGGTCACCCCACCCATCCTCACCGCAGTCGGCGGTTCGGCGACGAGCTCGGCCGACGGCGGCGCGGCTGTCATCGAGGACTCTCGCTCGGGGGCCGCCGACCAGAGCGCGCCGTCGGACCTGACGGAATCTGCCGAATCAGGAGCGGTCGCCGGCGATGCCTCGGTGGGCGATCGTGAGATCATCGCCACCGCCAACGCGACGGTGGAGGTGAAGGACATCTCCGACGCCGCGGGATCCATCGGAGCACTCGCCGCGTCGCATGGCGGCTACGTCGAGAGCACCGAGATCGGCGGGAGCCCTGCCGTCGACGACTCCCCCGATCCTCGTGCGGCCGACTCGGGGTACGGCTGGGTCAGCATCCGGGTGCCGTCGGCCGATCTTGCCACCGTCATCGACGAGCTCACCGAATCGGGCGAGGTGCTCTCCTCCTCGATCTCGCAGCAGGATGTGACCTCGAGTGCGATCGACCTGCGCGCTCGCATCGATGCGACCAGGGCATCCGTCGAGCGGCTCACCGAGTTGATGGCCCAGACGGGAACCGTCGCAGAGCTCATCGAGGCGGAGGTGGCGCTCACCGACCGTCAGGCACAGCTCGAGTCGTACGAACAGCAGCTCGCCGCGCTCGAGGACCAGGTCGCGATGTCGAGTCTCTCGGTGCAGCTGACTCGCACCGCAGCCCCGACCTCCGCCGATCCTGCGGGGTTCTCCGATGGACTGGTCGCCGGGTGGAACGGTCTCGTGGTCTCGCTGAACGCACTGGTGATCTCGGTCGGCTTCCTGCTGCCGTGGCTCGCCTTGGCCGGGGTGGTGGTGCTCGTCGTATGGATCGTCCGACGAGCGCGCCGCAACCGTCGCACTTCCACCGGCACCGCCAGCGACGGCTGACCGTCGAGGAAGGAGGCGTTCTCGGCGATTACCAGACGGCTCCTTCGTTGAATTTCCCGGATATACAAGAACTCTTGTGAGAATCGACGACCGCTTCTAGCGTGGCGCCATGGAAGACATCTCGGTCATCACCGCCGTGCACCACCCGCTGCGACGACGCATCTACGACTACCTGCTGCTCTACGGCACGGCGAAGGTGACGACGCTCTCGCGAGCGCTCGAGACCCAGGTCGGCAGCATCAGCCACCATCTGCGGATGCTGGAGCGAGCAGGCCTCGTCGAGCGTGTCGACGACCCGGCGGGCGACCGGCGCACGAGCTGGTGGACCGTCGCCCGACGCGGCCTGACCTGGTCGGCGGAGGACTTCGCGGACTCCCCTGCCGACGCGCTCCTGGCGCGCGAAGCTCAGCGGCAGAGCATCCGGATGCAGATCGAGCGCCTCCAGCGGTGGCAGCGCCGGCACGATGACCCGGCCCTCTCCGCCTATGACGCGTCGAACACCGAGACCACGGCGTGGGCGACGCCTGACGAGCTGCGCGACCTCAGCTCCCGGGTCCTGGCAGCTCTCAACGACTGGCGTGACGCGATCGATCTCGGCGACGGACAGGAGCGGACGCCGATCTTCTTCTTCGCACACGCCTTCCCGACGACGCCATGACCTCCGAAGGGGTGGTGCAGCTCGCCGAGCCGCCGGCGTTCCGACGAGATCACCGGGTGCACGTGTGGATCCTCATCAAGGCGCTCTCCGACGCGGGCGACGCTCTGTGGACCATCGCGCTCGCCTGGACAGCAGTGCAGACCGCCTCTCCGGCGATCGCAGGACTCATCGTCGCCGCGGGTACTCTGCCTCGCGCGGTCGTCCTGCTGTTCGGCGGGGTGATCGCCGACCGCTCGGACGCGCGCCGAGTGATGATGCTGTTCAACGCCGTCCGCGTGTGCGTTCTCGTCACGGTGGGGCTCTGGGTATTCCACGAGCCGCCCACGGTGGGTGTGCTTCTGTTCGCCGCGATCGCGTTCGGCGTCTGCGATGCGTTCTACGAGCCCTCGGCAGGCACCGTCGCCCGACAACTCGTGCGGACAGCCGATCTGCCGTCCTACGGCGCTCTCTCGCAGACCGCATCGCGACTTGGAACGATGACAGGCGCCGCGGTCGGCGGTGTGCTGGTGGCGCACGCGGGACTCGTCGGAAGCGCGGCAGTGAACGCGGTGACCTTCACCGTCGTCATCGCGTTCATCGCGATCTGGCTGAGGCCCCGTTTCCTGCTCGCCCGCGCCGACCGACGATCCGCCCTTCGGGACATCGCCGGCGGGTTCGCGCACCTCGCCGCTCATCCGACCACCCGCACGCTGGTCATCGCCCTGTCGGGGCTCAACCTCGCGGTCGGTCCCGCCGTGGGAATCGGCCTCGCGTTGCGCGCACAGCAGCAGGACTGGGGCGCGCAGGCCGTGGGCCTGTTCGAGGCGCTGCTGGGCCTGGGCGCGGCGATCGGTGCGGTGTCGGTCGCCAAGTGGCGCCCGCGGCGAGAGGCACGCGCAGGATTTCGCGCCCTGGCGCTGCAGGGTCTGGCGATCGTCGCCCTCGGCGTCGGGCCGGCATGGAGCGTCGCCACGGCCGCCTTCGTGGTGGGCGCAACCGCCGGGTACGCGTCCGTGCTGCTGAGCGCGACGTTCTCGGCAACGGTCGGCACCGCCTACCTGGGGAGGATGGGCTCGATCACGCGGCTGGGCGACGACTGCCTGATGCCGATCGCGATGGCCGCGTTCGGCGTGCTCGCATCGGCCACGGTGCTCTGGGTTCCCTTCGCCCTGTTCGGCGGTGCGATGTCGGCGCTGATGGTCGTACCGTTGGCCAACCCCGCGTTCCGGAGCATGTCGCTGCGGCCCGCCGTCGTATCCACGTGAGCGATGCCCGAAACGACGAAAGCCCCCGGAGAACCGAGGGCTTTCGTGTGTTGTGACCCCAGCGGGATTCGAACCCGCGTTACCGCCGTGAGAGGGCAGCGTACTAGGCCGCTATACGATGGGGCCGTCTGGCGGAACGTTTCCGTGCCGCGACAACTGTTCAAGTATGCCATGACGATTCTCACGTCGCCAAATCGAGCGGGGCGGTCGCCAGATCCCGGGCGTGGCGCACCTGCCGAGGGGTTTGCCACGGCGCCCATGAAGGAGTTGACTCGTCTCATGCGCGTCACCAAATTCGAACATGCGGCTCTTCGTGTCCAACAGGGCGATGACGTCCTCCTCATCGACCCCGGCTCGTTCACCTCCCCCCTCAGCGATCTCTCGGGTCTCGTCGCTGTCGTGATCACGCACGAGCACCCCGACCACTGGACCCCCGAGCACCTGGACCGGATCCTGCGCGCAGCCCCGGGCACCCCGATCTACGCCCCGGAAGGTGTCTCGCGCGCTGCCGACGGGTATGACATCACCGTGGTCGCACCGGGCCAGACAGTGGCGGTCGGTGCGTTCACACTCCACTTCTTCGGCGGCACGCATGAGGTGATCCACTCGTCGCTGCCCGTCGTCGACAACGTGGGCGTGCTGATCAACGACGCCTTCTACTATCCGGGCGACTCGTATGCGATCCCCGAAGGCGTCGAGGTCGGCACCCTCGCCGCTCCGCTCGGAGCGCCGTGGCTGAAGATCGGCGAGGCCATGGACTACGTCCTGGCGGTGAAACCGCGGCGAGCGTTCGGAACCCACGACATGACGCTGTCCGTCGCGGGCAAGACGATGCACAGGCAGCGTCTGCAGTGGGCGACCGAGCAGGGCGGCGGCGAGTTCTCGGTGCTCGAACCGGGCGACTCGCTCGACATCTGACGTGGCGGACTCCCCCAGCGCCGAGTTCTCGCTCGACGAGGGCGGCGTGCGAGAACTCCTCCAGCGCACGGACCCCACCCTCGCCCGTCTTCCGCTGAGCTTGTTCACCGACGGGTGGGACAACTCGATGTGGCGGCTGGGCTCTGAGCTCGCCGTGCGACTGCCTCGTCGCGAGCTCGCAGTACCGCTGATCGTCCACGAGCAGCGCGCACTCCGCACGATCGGCCCCGCCCTCGCAGCCGTCGGCATCCGTGCGCCCGTCCCCGTGATCGCGGGCGAGCCGAGCGAGCATTTTCCGCGACCCTGGTCCGTCCTGCCTTGGATCACGGGCACGACGGCACTCGCCTCGTCCCGCGCGGAGAACGCGACCTGGGCGCCCCGGCTCGCGGACGCCCTGCGTGCGCTGCACGTGGCCGCGCCGGTCGATGCTCCCCGAAACCCGGTGCGCGGACGCCCCCTGTCCACTCGAGACGCCGCCATTCGGCCGCGTCTCGACGCGATCGACGGCCGGCCAGCACTGCGCGACGCCTGGGACGCTGGCCTCGCGGCATCGCTCGCATCCGAACAGGTCTGGATCCATGGCGATCTTCACCCCGGCAACGTGCTCATCGCGGACGGCACGCTCACCGCTCTCATCGACTTCGGCGATGTGACGACCGGAGACCCGGCCTACGACCTCGCCTCGGCCTGGATGCTCTTCGACGCCCGCGGTCGAGAGTCGTTCCGGCAAGCGACGAGAGAGCGTTACGACGAAGCCACCTGGACCCGCGCGCGAAGCTGGGCGGCGTACATCGCCGCGATCCTGATGACGCAGAGCGATGACCGCCCCGAATACTTCGCGGTCGGGGCGAGAACGGCCGACGCGCTCGACGCGGACTAGCCCTGGGCGGCGCGAACTCGCAGAGCCCGAGCAAGGTGATCGCGCTGCTCGATCACGATCCGGCGCAGGGCGGCAGGCGCCGTGCCGCTGTCCGCCAGCCAGGTATCCACGGCATCGAGCGTGGGCGAGGCCGGGAAGAGTCCTACCACCAGGCGTTGCGCCAGCTCGATGCTCCGCGTCGCCCATGCATCCGCGATCCGCTCGAAGTACTCCGCATCGAAGCTCTCGATGAGATCGCGACGTCCCCCGGCTCGGAATCCGGCGATCACCGCGTCGAGATGATCGTTGCTGAGTGATCCGTCGTTCCACGCGGTGTCCCAGGCGGCAGCCCGGACGTCCGGGTCCGGACGCGAGGCCAGCGCCCGGCGGGCAGCGGTGCGCCCACTGCCCGTATCGTCCGACTCGAGCTCCGCGGCCACCGCATCGGCATCCGCATGTCCCGTGGTGACGAGGGCGGTGAGGAGCTGCCACCGCAGATCGGGGTCGATCGTGAGCCCCTCGGGGGCATCACCATGCAGCATCGCGCGGATGTCGGCTGCGCGCAGGTCGTCGAACGCCGACGCCGATGCGAGCGCACGGGCCCAGGAGAGCTGCGCATCGCTGCCTGCATCTGAGGCCTGGAGGGCAGCCCACGAGGTCTCCACCCACGCCGACAGCTCACGCGGTCGCACATCGTCGCTCGCGTAGTTGCGGATCGCGAAGAGGGTGTTCGCCAGGATGCCGCCGAGAAGACCGATGTTCGTCTCTCGCGGAGCGTGCGCCCGCACGATCTCGGCATACCGAGCGACCGAGAGCTCGCCGTCGCGGGTGGCGTTCCACAGCGAGGACCAGATGACAGCCCTGGCGAGAGGATCGTCGATGGACGACAGTGATTCCTGCACCGTCGTCAGGGAGGCGTCATCGAGACGCACCTTGGCGTAGGTGAGGTCGTCGTCGTTGAGGAGCACGAGATCTGCGGCCGGGATGGTGACGGGCGTCCGCTCATCGTGGATGTCGAGCGCGATCTGATCGCGACGGACCACCCTCCCCTCGACTCGATCGTAGAGACCGATACGCAGGCGGTGGGGCCGCGAGTCGCTCTGTACGACGAACGAGCCGCCGTCGGCATCCCGCTCGAGCCACAGCGTCGAGACCCCGGTGGTCTGCAGCCATGCCTGCGACCACTCGCTCATGTCGCGGCCGGAGACCGCGCTCAGCTGCACGAGGAAGTCGTCGAGCGTCGTGTTGCCGAACGCATTCGCGGCGAAGTACCGACGGGCCCCCTCGAAGAACGCCTCGTCACCGACGAACGCGACGAGCTGTTTGAGCACGGCGGCACCTTTGGCGTAGGTGATGCCGTCGAAGTTCAGCTTCGCCGCCTCGAGATCGGGGATGTCCGCGACGATCGGGTGCGTCGTGGGCAACTGGTCCTGCTGGTATGCCCAGGCCTTGCGGTTCGCGGCGAACTTCACCCAGGCGTCGTGGAAGCGGGTCGCCACCGCCGAGGCGTGCGATCCCATGTAGTCCGCGAACGACTCCTTGAGCCACAGGTCATCCCACCACTTCATCGTCACCAGGTCGCCGAACCACATGTGCGCCATCTCATGCAGGATGGTGTTCGCTCGAGCAGCGCGCTGGGCGTCCGTGGCGGCACCGCGCGACAGGTAGGACTCGGTGAACGTCACGAGGCCAGGGTTCTCCATCGCGCCGAGGTTGTATTCAGGCACGAAGATCTGGTCGTACTTGCCCCAGGGATAGGGGTAGGCGAACGCGTCGGTGAAGAAGTCGAGACCCTGGCGCGTGACCTCCAGGATCTCGTCCGACTCGAGGTACTGCGCGAGGGACTGTCGCACGAGCAGGCCCAGCGCGATGCGCTGATCGTCGCGCTGCCACTCGCCGTCGACCCGAGCGTACGGCCCCGCCGCGACGGAGGTGATGTAACTGGAGATCGGGGGCGTCGGAGCGAACTCGACACGCTGCACCCCGACGCCGGCGTCGATGCTGACCGCCGCCTGGTTCGACAGCACCTGCCAGCCGGCGGGGGCATCGATCACGAACGTGTAGGGCGCCTTGACGTCCGGCTGCTCGAAGCACGCCATCACCCGTCGCGAGTCCGCCGGCTCGTACTGCGTGTAGAGGTAGGTCCGGTCGTCGACCGGGTCATGGAACCGGTGAAGCCCCTCGCCGGATCGGCTGTAGTTCGCCACCGCTTCGACACGGACGACGTTCTCCTCGGCGAGGTCTCTCAGCGCGATGCGCGACCCGTCGTAGACGACGTCGCGCTCGACGCCGTTGACGACGACTCTGTCGACGCTCTCTCCGATGAAGTCCAGCCAGGTCGAGTCCGCTGTCGTGGTGAACTCGAGAGTCGTGGTGGTGCCGAACCCGCTGCGTGCCCGCTCCGGTGCACCGGTGAGGTCGAGTTCGACGCGGATGCTGCGCACTGAGACGGCGGCGGATCGCGCTGCGGTCTCCTCTCGGGAGAGATTGGCTGTGTCCATGCCTCCATCCTTCCACCTGCGTTCTCGACCTGCGGACCGTGCGTGTTGCACGACGCAACAGCGGAGAGTAGAGTTGCAGCATGCAACAGAAGCCGGCATCGGACAGCCGCCGTACCGACAGCGCCGCCGTCCTGAAGTCGCTCGTCGCCATCACGCGCCGCGGCCTGGTCGATGCCAGGGCCGGAGAGCCGACGCTGTCGATGACCGATCAGTCGATCGTCATGGCGATCGCCGACAGGCCCGGCATCCGCTCGACCGACATCGCCCGGATGTTCCGGCTGAACCGGTCGACGGTCTCCCGTCAGCTCTCTGCACTCATCTCTCTCGGGCTCGTGCAGGAGACCCCGTCGAGTTCCGGACGCGGTCGACCGCTCGAGCTCACCCCCGAAGGCGAGGAGGCCTTCCAGGGCACGCTGCGATCGCTGCAGGACGTCATCGACGCCCATCTCTTGCAGTGGACGGATGACGAGGTGCGACGCTTCGCGCATGATCTCCGGCGTTTCGACAACGGCGACCAACCAGCCTGACCATGGCCCACGAGGCCTCCAGAGGAAGAAGAGAAATGAAGAACATCACCGTTCTCGGCACCGGCGTGCTCGGATCGCAGATCGCGTTCCAGACCGCCTTCCACGGCTTCGACGTCGTCGCGTACGACATCGATCAGGCCGCTCTCGATCGCGCGGCCGAACGATTCGAGGGCCTCGCCTCGCGCTACGTCGCCGACGGCGTGGAGAATGCCGCCGACGGCGGTGCACAGTCCGCCATCGAGCGCATCCGGCTCACGTCCGACCTTGAAGACGCCGCCGCTTCGGCTGACCTCGTCATCGAGGCAGTGCCGGAGAACCTCGAACTCAAGCAGAGCATCTACCGCACGCTCGCGGAGGCTGCTCCGGCGACCACGATCTTCGCGACCAACTCCTCGACCCTGCTGCCGAGCGCGCTCGCAGAATCGACGGGTCGTCCCGACCGATTCCTCGCCCTCCATTTCGCGAACGAGATCTGGTCGCACAACACCGCCGAGGTCATGGGTGCCCCCGCAACCGCCCCCGCCGTGTACGACGCTGTCGTCGAGTTCGCGACCCAGATCGGGATGGTCCCCATCCAGATCAAGAAGGAGAAGGCCGGCTACCTGCTGAACTCGCTGCTCGTGCCCTTCCTCCAGGCCGGCGCCGAGCTGCTCGTCGACGGAATCGCCGAACCCGAGGACATCGATGCGACCTGGCGGATCGGCACCGGCGCACCGGCAGGCCCGTTCGAGATCTACGACATCGTCGGCCTGACGACTGCCTACAACATCTCTCGGATGGGTGGCGAGAAGCAGCAGCGCTTCGCCGACCTGCTCAAGGAGCAGTACATCGACAAGGGCAAGCTGGGCGTCGCGACGGGCGAGGGCTTCTACACCTACCCCCGGGAGAGCTGACCACCTTCATCGACCGAGGAGCTTGCGGATGGCGGTCTCCGGCGACACCGTGAGGTCGAGAGTGCGGCCTCGCGCGTAGAGCCGGAACACCCGCGGGTCGATGTAGCTCCCTCGGGCCACCGCAAGGGTATTGCCGAGCGCCGACGCCGTGGCCTGCACGGCGAGGCGCTCGGCACGCCGTCGATCGGTCTTCGTCTCGAGTCGACCGATGCGCGCGAGCGCGTCCGCCGCGAGGATCGTGCCGTGCAGAGTGCGGAAGTCCTTCGCCGTGAATGACGCTCCCGCCACCTGCCGAAGATAGTCGTTGACCTCGGTCGAGGTGAGACGCACCCGGCGACGCCCCTTGCGATAGGCGAGCAGCGCGGCCTTCGGAGAACCGACGGCGAACTCCGACAGGGCTTCGGCGAGGGCGGCGTCGGTGATCTCGATCGAGGCGAGCTGCTTGCTCTTCGCCGGGAAGCTGAGGGCGACGGTGCTGCCGTCGATCCGCACGTCCCGCCGCCGCAGCGTGCTCAGCCCCCGGCTGCCGTGCTTCACGAGGTAGCGCTCCGAGCCGATGCGCAGTGCTGCGTCGTCCAGCAGGCGGAAGGAGACCGCGAGGGCGCGCTCGCGAGTGAGTCCCGGTTCGCCGATCGCGCGGGTGACCTTGGCCCGCGCTGAGGGCAGGGCCTCCGCGAGCTTGAGCGCCCGGGCGAACTTGCGCTGGTCCCTGCCGGTGCGCCAGAGCGGATGGTACAGATACTGGCGCCTGCCCGCATCGTCGGTGCCGACCGCCTGTATGTGTGCGAGCGGATCGGCGGCGATCCAGACGTCCTTCCACGCGGGGGGTATCGCGAGATCGCGGATGCGCTCCCGGTCCGCCTCCTCCACCGGCGTATTGCCGGCGTCGACGTACCGGAATCCGGAGCCGGATCGTACGCGGCGGATCCCCGGCGTCTCACCGGGCACGACTCTCGTGAGTGCCATTCGCATCCTCCCTGTCACGCAGCGTGGGGCATCTGCCATCACGATGCCGGAGCGGTCGTCCGCCGTGAAGGGCATGGCGTGACACACACGCGACCTGCTAGGCGACCCGCTTCCCGAAGACGCGCTCCTGTCGGCGGCTTCACGCCGATCCGATTGTCGGGCACCCGATGGTCTGCCATCCTCGTGACTATGTCGATGTCATTCGAGGAGTTCCGCGCGTGCCTCATCGACGCAGATGTGCGCGCGTCCCTCGGGTTGCAGCTCACGGACGTCGAAGCCCGACAGGTGGCCGACGATCCGTCGTCCGCGCAGAGCTGGTACGCCTACTGGTTGTCCACCCAGCCGACGGCTCCCCCGCCGCCCGCAGGCCCCGCATACGACGCGCCGCCGCCCGCATACGACGCGCCACCGCCGGCATACCCGACGACTCCCGTCTCCGCCGGGCAGGCCGGGGTGCCGGCCGGTACCCCGGTGTACCCGGGGTACGCCGCCGCGCCAGACGACCCACCTGGCCCGAAGAGGCGTGTCGGCCTCTGGGTGGCGCTGTCGATCGTCGGCGCGCTCCTTCTGATCGCTGCCGTCGTCGTGATCTTCGCCTTCGCCACGGCGCGGCACTGGACCAAGACCGATGTGCCCGAGCAGCCCGAGACCT
Source organism: Actinomycetota bacterium (assembly GCA_037033305.1). Lineage (GTDB taxonomy): Bacteria > Actinomycetota > Actinomycetes > Actinomycetales > Microbacteriaceae > Microbacterium. The sequence goes on from JAZBLP010000041.1 coordinate 21,402, forward strand.
TCCGCAGTGAGGAGTACGAGACCGGTCGCTACGACGTCACGATGGACGACGTGAACCCCTGCAGCGTCAATCAGGACTGGACGGAGTGCACGGACCTCATGGCCGCGACCTACACCGCTGCCTGCGTCGATGGGGAGCTCACCGAGAGTGCGACCTTTCTGTGCTCGGAGTACAGCACTGCGATCGCCGAGATGAAGGCGCAGGACGGCGACGGATACTTCGTGGCGACTCTGGGCAGCTACGGGAACCTGCATCAAACCCCGGAGATCGACACCCGCCAGGTCTCGAACGACGATTACGAACCCGCCATCACACACGAAGCGGTGTGCTATCTGGGATTCATCGGAGAATGCGAGTAAGCGCACGCTCGGAACGACAAAACCCCCGCCTGAGCGGGGGTTCTTGTCTTGCTGGGGTACCTGGACTCGAACCAAGAACAACGGAACCAGAAACCGCCGTGTTGCCAATTACACCATACCCCAAGGGCGAAACCGGAGTCTCGCACCGAGAGTCAAGCTTACCCGAGGCTCGCCCCTAATGCCAAAACGCCCCAGTGCGTCCGGGCGCGTCGCGGCGGGATGACGAGGGAGCGCACCTCACGGACGCCCTCCCCCGTCGATCGGTCCGTCTCAGTTCGCGAGGAACTCCGACAGCAGCCGGAGCCGCCGCAGCGACTCGTCCTTGCCCAGGAGCTCCATGGATTCGAACAGCGGAGGCGAGATGCGTCGTCCAGTGATCGCGACACGCGGAGGACCGTAGGCGACGCGCGGCTTGAGCTCGAGGTTCTCGACGAGCGCCTCTGCGAGAGCCTCCTGGATCTTCTCAGGGGTGAAGTCGCCCACGGGCTCGAGGACCGCGACGCAGGCGTCGAGGACCTCTCCCGCGTTCGCAGGAAGCCCCTTGAGCGCGTCGGCGTCATACGAGACATCGTCGGAGAAGAGGAAGCCGACCATGCCCGGCACGTCACCGAGCAGCTGCACGCGCTCCTGCACGAGCGGGGCGACGCGGAACGCGAGCACGAGCTGCTCGTGAGTCGGCTCGTCGAAGAGGCCGGCCGCAGCGAGGTACGGGACCGTCCTCTCGGCGAAGTCCTTCTCGTCGAGCTGGCGGATGTGGTCGCCGTTGATCGACTCGGCCTTCTTCTGGTCGAACCGAGCCGGGTTCGGGTTCACGTCGACGATGTCGAACGCCTCGGTGAACTCCTCGAGCGTGAAGACATCGCGGTCGTGACCGATAGACCAGCCGAGCAGCGCCAGGTAGTTCAGCAGACCCTCGTGGATGAATCCGCGATCCCGGTGCAGGAACAGATCCGCCTGCGGGTCGCGCTTGGAGAGCTTCTTGTTGCCTGTCTCGCCGAGCACCAGCGGCATGTGCGCGAAACGCGGCACGAACGTGGTGACGCCGGCGTCGATCAGGGCCGCGTAGAGCGCGAGCTGACGAGCCGTCGAGGGCATCAGGTCTTCACCGCGCAGGACGTGCGTGATGCCCATGAGTGCATCGTCGACGGGGTTCACGAAGGTGTAGAGGGGAATCCCGTTCGGACGCACCACCACGAAGTCCGGGAAGGAACCGGCGGGGAAGGTCACCTCACCGCGGATCAGATCGACATAGGTGAGATCCTCGTCCGGGACGCGCAGCCGGAGTGCGGGCTGACGGCCCTCTGCACGGAAGGCGTCCTTCTGCTCGGTCGTGAGATCGCGGTCGTGATTGTCGTAGCCGAGCTGCTTCGCGCGTCCGGCCGCCTCGTTACGGGCGTCGATCTCCTCCGCGGTGGAGAAGCTCTCATACAGAGCGCCCGACGCCAGGAGCTTGTCGATCACGCCGCGATAGATGTCGTGGCGCTCGGACTGGCGGTATGGCGCGTGCGGTCCACCGACCTCGACGCCCTCGTCCCAATCGATCTTGAGCCACGTCAGCGCGTCGACGAGCTGACGGAAGCTCTCCTCGCTGTCGCGCGCGGCATCGGTGTCCTCGATGCGGAACACCATCTTCCCGCCGTTGTGCCGGGCGTACGCCCAGTTGAAGAGGGCCGTGCGGACCATGCCGACGTGCGGCAGTCCTGTGGGCGAGGGGCAGAAGCGGACGCGTACGTCAGCGCCACTGGCGGTCGTGGTGAGGGGGTGCGGGGTAGCCATATCCCCTCGATTCTACGGCTCGGTGCCCTCGCGCCGTGCGGGCGTCAGCCGCAGAAGCCGATCGCCACCGCCGCAGAGTGCTCGAGGGGAAGAACGCCACCGATCGCCCGCTCGCGGCACACCGACTCGAATGCGATGCGGAACGACCGGCGATCCGTGCTCTCGAGCGCTCGATAGAACTGTCCCGCTCCCCCGACACCTCCCTCGGCGGATGCCCAGAGCGCAGATTCCTCCGCCGACCAGGTCCAGGTGTACTCGGCGGCCTGCACTCCCGCCCAACCCGCCTCACCGAGCATCGTCGCGAAGCCATCGACCGTCCTCTCGAAGTCCTTCTCCGGCGGCAGTCGCTCCCCGGCCGCGGGAATGAGCGCTGCACGCTTGCAGACCTCCCGCCAGAGCCAGGTCGGCGAGTTCGTCCAGATCGTCGCCGACACCAGATCTGCAGAGATGCGGAGGAGCTCCGCGGCGGATGCCCGGGGGTCGGCGACGTGGTTCAACACGAAGTTCGCCACGACGACGTCGAACCGCCCCTTCTCGAACGGCAGGAGTGGCAGTGTTCCCTCGTGCACCGGAATCTCCGGATTCTCGCGCAGCGCGATCTCTCGCATCGTGGGCTCGGGCTCGCATCCGGTCACGTCCCACCCGGCATCCGCGAACCTGGCGGTGAGCATGCCAGTGCCGGACCCCACGTCGAGCAGCGTCCGCTCCCCGGGCGGTCCGAACGCGCCGAGCAGCGTCGCCGCCGTCCCGACGCACAGCGAGGCGTAGGAGTCGGCGTACGCGCGACCGGTGCCCGCCCAGTCCTTCATCGGCGGTAGCGCCCGAGCGGCGACAGCCCGACGATCGCGATGACGATCACCGACGCCGCGATCCCGAGCCCTGCGTACTGGAAGTTGGACAGCACCACACCCGCGAGCACGGCGCCTGCCGCGGCCGAGAGGCTCATCAGGGAATCGCTGCGCCCCTGCCTGCGTGTGCGGATCTCGGGGGCACTCGACTCGGTGAGCAGTGCGGCCCCCGCGACGGTCGCTGCGCTCCATCCGAGTCCCAGCAGGATGAGAGCGACGATCACGCCCCACTCCCGATCGTTCGCGAAGACGGCGAAGGCGAGGGCCCCGCCGAGAAGGATCTGACCCAGCAGAACCACTCGCAGCCGCCCCCACCTGTCCGCGAGGATGCCGAAGACGGGCGATAGGGCGTACATGCCTCCGACGTGCAGGGCGATCGTGATGCCCACGAGAGCGGAGACGTCGGCAGGAGTGGGCGCCATGCCGTGGGCGCCATGCGCCATATGGGCGAGATGGACCGGGGTCATCGCCATGACCGATGCCATCACCACGTGCGAACCGGCCACCGCGAACATCGCGTATCGCGCGACGATGGGTCGGTCGGCCACGACAGCGCCCGTCGCCTTCGCGGCGACCGATGCGAGCCGCTGCGCCGCGAGAAGCGGATCGGGCCGGAGCGCCACCAGGTAGAGGCCAAGCGCGACGCACTGCGCGACGAAGGAGAAGGCGTAGGAACCGGTCTGCGGCGGCATGCCGATCGCCGCCCCGACGATCTCCCCCGGCCCCAGCAGCAGCGGCCCGGCGACACCGCCGATGGTCGTCGCCCAGACCACGACCGAAAGATCCCTTCCGCGGTGCTCCGGCGCAGCGAGGTCGGTCGCGGCGAACCGCGACTGCAGATTGCCCGCGTTACCGGCGCCGATCATCAGGATGCCGATGAGCAGCAGCGGGAACACCCGCAGGGACGCCGCAAGGATCACGACCGCGATGCCGACGAGTGCGAAGAGGTTGCCCAGCGTGAGGGCTCGACGCCGGCCCATGGTGGCTGCCAGGCGTGCGAGCGGGATGGCGCACAGCGCCGCACCCAGTGTGACGGACGCCGTCGCCAAGCCCGACAGTGCATCGCTGCCCGAGATGTCAGCTGCAAGCAGAGCCCCGAGAGACACCGTCGCTCCGAAGGCGATCCCCCCGAGCACTTGCCCGCTCGAGAGGACGAGCACGGTTCGCCGCTGCACCGCTGCCTGCTGAGCAGCCGTGAGGGCGGCGACGGTCATGATGCGCGCACGGCCTCACGCACGGTGTTGCGCAGGATACCCAGACCGGTGATCTCGACCTCGACGGTGTCTCCGGCGACGAACTCCCCCACACCGGCAGGCGTGCCCGTGAGGATGACGTCGCCCGGCAGCAGCGTGAACGCGGCCGAGGCATGCTCGATGATCGCCTCGACCGAATGGATCATGTCGGTGAGCGGCGCGTTCTGCCGCACCTCGCCGTTGACGCGGGTCTCGATCGTCGCGGACGAGGGGTCGAAGTCCGTGCTGATGGTCGGGCCGAGGGGGCAGAACGTGTCGAAGCCCTTCGCCCGAGCCCACTGGCCGTCCTTGCGCTGCAGGTCGCGCGCGGTGACGTCGTTGGCGATCGTGTAGCCGAGCACGTGGTCGAGAGCATCCGCCGCCTTCACGTTCTTCGCGACCCTCCCGATCACGACAGCGAGCTCGCCTTCGTACTCGGTCTGCTCCGAGATCGAGGGGCGCACGATCGCGTCGCCCGGCCCGATGACGGCGGTGTTGGGCTTGAGGAACAGCAGCGGCTCCTCGGGGGCCACTCCCCCCATCTCTGCGGCGTGATCGTGGTAGTTCTTGCCGACGCAGACGATCTTCGACCGAGGGATCACCGGAGCCAGGATCACCGCGTCGGCGATCGGCACCCTGTCTCCCGTGGGCTCGTAGCCCGCGAAGAGCGGATCGCCCGAGAGGACGACGAGGTCGGTGTCGTCGACGATCCCGAAGAGGATGGCGTCGTCATGGCTGAATCGGGCGATCTTCATGCCACCAGCCTATCCAGCGCGGTGAACGACGAGACCCCGCTGCGCAGCAGCGCAGCGGGGTCTGAACGATGCGAGGGTGGTCAGGCGTCGAGCCGCAGCAGCCATCCGTGCTTGTCCTCGCGGCGGCCGTACTGGATGTCGGTGAGTTCTTCGCGCAACGACAGGGCGAGCTCGCCGAGCGGCTGCGGCTCGTCGAAGCCCTCGCCCACCAGAGCGCCGATGGGCGTCACGACTGCCGCGGTTCCGCATGCGAAGACCTCGACGATGTCGCCGGAGGCAACACCTTCGCGCCAATCGTCGATGGAGATCGGGCGCTTCTCGACCGTGTATCCGCGGTCTTCGGCGAGCTGCAGCAGCGAATCGCGCGTGATCCCCTCGAGGATGCTGTCGGATTCGGGGGTCACCACACGGCCGTCCTTGAACACGAACACGACGTTCATGCCGCCGAGCTCCTCGACGTTGCGCGCCTCATCGAGGAACACGACCTGGTCGCATCCCTTTGCGCTCGCCTCGCTCTGAGCGAGCAGGCTCGACGCGTAGTTGCCGCCGGTCTTCGCCTTGCCCGTGCCGCCCTTGCCGGCGCGCGCGTAGTCCTCGGAGAGCCAGATGCGCACGGGCTTCACTCCTCCGGTGAAGTACGCGCCGGCAGGGCTGGCGATCACGTAGTAGGCGACCTTCTGAGCCGCGCGGACGCCGAGGAAGGCCTCCTTGGCGAACATGAACGGACGCAGGTACAGGCTCTGATCCGCGCCGGACGGCACCCAACGACCGTCCACGGCGATGATCTCGCGCAGGGACTGGATGAAGTACTCCGTCGGCAGCTCGGGCAGTGCGAGACGACGGGCGCTGGCCTGCAGTCGTGCGGCGTTGCGGTCGGGACGGAACGTGTGGATCGAGCCGTCGGCGTGACGATAGGCCTTGATGCCCTCGAAGATCTCCTGGGCGTAGTGCAGGACCGACGCCGCGGGGTCGAGCGCGATGGGTCCGTAGGGCTGCACGCGAGGACGGTGCCACCCACCCTTGGCTGACCAGCAGATGTCGACCATGTGGTCGGTGAAAACGACACCGAACCCCGGGTTCTCGTGCACCTCTGCGACCCGCGACGGCGAGGCCGCAGTCAGGTTCCTGGTCACAGCGAACTCCAGCGGAGCCGTAGCGGTCTCTGCATCGATCGTCGTCATTTCTTCATTCCGTTCCTTGTGGGTGGGCGCCTCATCGCGCCGCTTCAGCCTACGCCTGCCGCTCAGAGCAGCGCGGCGATCGCGGAGCCGATCTCCGCTGTCGTGCGTGCGCCCGAGCGGGCCGCGATGTCGGCCTCGACGGCGGCGCTCACGCGAGCTGATTCCGTGGGGAGACCGAGATGGTCGAGCAGCAGTGCGATCGACAGGATCGCGGCAGTCGGATCGGCCTTCTGCTGCCCCGCGATGTCCGGCGCCGAGCCGTGGACGGGCTCGAACATCGACGGGAAGGTGCCGTCGGGATTGATGTTGCCCGAGGCTGCGAGTCCGATGCCGCCGGTGACGGCTCCCGCAAGATCTGTGAGGATGTCGCCGAACAGGTTGTCGGTGACGATCACGTCGAAGCGTGAGGGGTGTGTGACGAGGAAGATCGTCGCCGCATCGACGTGCAGGTAGTCTACCGCCACGTCCGGGTGCTCTGCCGCGACCTCGTCCACGATCCGCTGCCAGATCGCTCCGGCGTGCACGAGGACGTTGGTCTTGTGCACCAGCGTCACCTTCTTGCGGCGCCGTTCCGCGAGGTCGAACGCGTAGCGCACGACCCGTTCGACGCCGAAGGCCGTGTTCACGGACGTCTCATTGGCGACCTCGTGCGGTGTGCCCTTGCGGATCGCGCCGCCGTTGCCGACGTACGGACCCTCGGTGCCCTCGCGGACGACGACGAAGTCGATCTCACCGGGGTTCGCGAGCGGGCCGGGAGCCCCGGCGAACAGCTTCGACGGACGCAGGTTCACATAGTGGTCGAGCGTGAAGCGGAGCTTCAGAAGCAGGCCGCGCTCGATGTTCGCGTCCTTGAGGCGGGGGTCGCCCGGGGTTCCTCCGACAGCACCGAGCAGGATCGCGTCGTGTTCGGAGATCGACTGCAGATCGTCGTCCGTGAGGGTGTCACCGGTCTCGAGGAAACGCGCGGCGCCGAGCGAGAAGCGCGTCTTGTCGAACGTCACGCCACTCGATGCGGTGACCGCGTCGAGGACCTTCTCCGCCTCGGCGACGACCTCTGGGCCGATACCGTCACCGGGGATGACGGCCAGCTTCACGACACGCGACATGACACTCCTTGCATCGGGATGGACCGACCGACGCTCGGATGCATGCCGAGCGGGCCGGTCCTCCCAGCGTACTGGTCAGTGCGAGGGCACCTTGCGCAGTGTGACGGCGGCGATCGCTCCGGCGAGGACCACCAGCCCCGCGCCGATCAGGGAGGTCACCAGGACACCCGATCCGAAGGCGGCGGACGCCGCATCCCACAGCGCGTCTCCGAGCTGCGTGGGGAGATCCTTCGCGGCGGTGTAGGCGCCGGCGAGCGTCTCCGTCGCGGCGTGCGCCGCCTCCGCAGGGATGCCCGAGGGGATCACCAGCGCCCCGCGATAGAACGCGGTGATCAGGCCGCCGAGCACGGCCGTGCCGAGCACCGCTCCCAGCTCGTAGGCGGTCTCGGACACGGCGCTGGCCGCGCCCGCCTTCTCGGCCGGAGCGCTTGAGAGGATGAGCTCGTTCGAGATCGTCTCCGCCGCGCCGATGCCGATGCCCAGCACCACGAAGGCGATGATCAGCGGCGCGACGCCGTGATCCGACGTCGTGAACGCGACGAGCAGGTAGCCGGCCACAGAGAAGGCGAGACCGGCGGGCACGAGCACGTGCGGTGGCACCCGCCGCGAGATCGGCACGACCGAGAGGCCGGCCACGATCATCGCGGCCATTCCGGGGACGAGCGCGGCGCCGGCCATCATCGGCGAGAGACCGAGGACGAGCTGGAGGTGCTGGGACACGAAGTAGAGGAAGCCCACGAGCGCGACAACGCTGAGCAGGTTGACGAGGATCGCCCCCGAGAAGGACCCCCGACGGAACAGCTGCATGTCGAGCATCGGAACCTCGGCAGCGAGCTGGCGCCGCACGAAGAGATACCCCATCACGATGCCGAGCAGCGCCCATGCTCCCGCGGTCAGGCTGGGTCCGTCCACGGCGAGCGACTTGATCGCGTACACGACCGGGATCATCGCGGCCATCGACAGCACGATGCTGACGATGTCGATGCGTCCCGGGCGGGGGTCACGGCTCTCGGGAACGAGCAGCGGCGCCGCGATGAGCAGCGGGATCAGCACAGGCACGGCGATCAGGAAGACCGAGCCCCAGTCGAAGTGCTCGAGCAGGAAGCCGCCGACGATGGGCCCCAGGGCCGAGCCCGCCGAGAAGGCCGACGCCCAGACCGCGATGGCGAGGCGTCGCTGGTCGCGGTTCGTGAAGATCGAGCGCAGCAGCGAGAGCGTGGACGGCATCAGCATCGCTCCGAAGAAGCCGAGCAGCGCTCGCGCAGCGATGAGGAGTCCCGCTGTCGGGGCGAAGGCGGCGAGTGCGGACACTGCTGCGAAGCCGGTGGCGCCGATCAGCAGCATCCGACGGCGACCGAAGCGGTCTCCGAGCGTCCCCATGGTCACGAGCAGCCCGGCGAGCACGAGCGGATACACATCGATGATCCACAGCTGCTCCGCTCCGGTGGGAGCGAGCGCGATGGAGATCTCGGGAAGCGCGAAGCTCAGCACCGTGTTGTCGACCGACACCAGGAGCACCGGCAGCATGAGGACGACGAGTGCCGCCCAGCCACGGGCGCCGACGCGGGGGGCATCCGTCTCTGTCGTCGGGAGCGACGCAGTACGGGTCATGGAACACCTCTCAGAATCCGGACGACATCGTTACTAAACCGTCCAGATGGTATAGTAACAGAATCGTCATACGACCGCGCTACTGTGAATCGAGACCAACAGAGGATCCCCGATGCCCCGACCTCCCCTCGCCCGCGAGCGAGTCCTCGACGCATTCGAATCGATCGTCATCGAAGACGGTGAACGGGCGGCCACGCTGGATGCGACCGCCAAGGCCGCCGGTGTGTCCAAGGGCGGTCTGCTCTATCACTTCGGCTCGAAGGAGGAGCTCGCGGCAGGGCTGATCGAGCGCCTCGATGCGCTCACCACTCTCGATCTCGAGCGGATGACCTCGGCCGACGAAGGCCCTGTCGCGTACTACGTGCGCACCTCCGTGATGGAGGACGACGCGCTGGACCGCGCACTCATCGCCGCCACCCGCCTCGCGCAAGGCGGCTCGGCGCCCGCGGCCGACGCGTTGCGGCGCAATCGCGACCGCTGGGAGGACACCATCCGTCCCCACGTGCGGGATGCCGCGAGCCTCGACCTCGTGATGCTCCTCAGCGACGGTCTCTACTTCAACAACTCGCTCGATGTGCACGGCCCTGAGCGCCTCGTGCCCAGAAGCGATCAGCTGACCGATCTCATCGCGCTCGTGCTGCGCGCCACCGCCCCCTGATCACCGGAACGACAGAGCGGGACGAGTGACCGCCCGGCCGCTCCCCCCGCTCTCGAGTCGGGTCTTCCCCGATCAGACCTCGGTGATCTCGATCTGACGGAACAGGTCGGCGTCGATCTCGCTGCGCAGGTCGTCGAGCAGGTCGTCCGAGACCGGCGAGTCCAGCGTGAGCACGCTGAGCGCCTGGTCGCCCGCGCCGAGACGCGAGATCTGCATGCCGGCGATGTTGATGCCGGCCTCGCCGAACTTCTGACCGTAGACCGCGACGATGCCGGGGCGGTCGGTGTAGAGCATCACGACGTGGTGCTTCTCGATGGGCAGTTCGAGCGCGTGATCGTTGATCGCGACCAGCTTCTCGGACTGCTTGGGACCGGTGAGGGTGCCCGACACCGACAGCTGCGTGCCGTCGGAGAGTGCGCCGGCCAGAGTGATGACGTTTCGGTACTCGTCGCTCACGTCGTCCTTGAGCAGGCGGACCGCGATACCGCGCTGGTCAGCGAGCAGCGGCGCGTTGACGTACGAGACGGTCTCGCTGACGATGTTCGTGAAGACCCCCTTCAGGGCTGCGAGCTTCAGCACGCTCACGTCGTAGTCGTTCAGCTCGCCGTGCACCTCGACGTCGAGGCTCGTGAGGGGCGACGTCGCGAGCGCCGCGAAGATCTGGCCGAGCTTCTCGACGAGCGAGATGCCGGGGCGCACGTACGGGTCGATGACTCCCCCGGCCACATTGACCGCGTCGGGAACGAGATCTCCGCCGAGCGCGAGGCGCACGGAACGGGCGACCGAGACGCCGGCCTTCTCCTGAGCCTCCTCGGTGCTGGCACCCAGGTGCGGAGTGACGACGACGTTGGGGAGGTCGAGCAGCGGACGAGCCGTTCCGCCCTCGGCCGGCGGCTCGGAGGTGAAGACGTCGAGACCGGCACCCGCGATCTCACCCGCGACGAGGGCCGCGTGGAGCGCCTCCTCGTCGATGAGACCGCCGCGCGCGACATTGACGACAAAGGCCGTGGGCTTCATGGCCGCGAACTGCTCGGCGCCGATCATGCCGGTCGTCTCCGGCGTCTTCGGCATGTGGATCGTGAGGAAGTCCGCCTCTGCGACGAGCTCGTCGAGCGAGAGGAGCTGCACACCGAGCTGCTGCGCACGTGCCGAGGTGACGTACGGGTCGTAGGCGACGACACGCATGTCGAACGCGGCGAGGCGCGCGGCGACGAGGGCTCCGATTCGTCCGAGGCCGACGATGCCGACCGTCTTCTCGAAGAGCTCCGCTCCCGTGAACGAGCTGCGCTTCCACTGACCGGCCGCGAGCGATGCGTGCGCGGCGGGGATGCGACGGGCGAGGCTGAGGATGTGGCCGACCGTCAGCTCGGCGGCCGACACGATGTTCGACGTCGGTGCGTTGACCACCATGACGCCCGCGGCGGTGGCCGCCTTGATGTCGACGTTGTCGAGACCGACGCCTGCGCGGGCGACGACCTTGAGCTTCGGAGCGTGGGTGAGCGCCTCTTCGTCGATGTTCGTCGCCGAACGGATCAGTACCGCGTCGGCGTCCGCAAGCGCGGCGAACAGCGCTTCACGGTCGGTGCCGTCGACGTTGCGGACGTCGAAATCGGGGCCGAGGGCCTCGATCGTGGCAGGAGAGAGAACTTCAGCGATGAGCACGACGGGCTTCGGCACAGGGATCCTTCGGGGCAGCGCGACAGGGGGCCGATGCGCCGCACACCAGGGGGGCGCGATCACTTCAACTGTACCCGAGCGGCTCCGCTGCTCCGTGCCGTGTGACGCCGACCGTCAGGCGGCGACGCTCACGAGATCGGACATGTTGAGGATGCTGTAGCCGATGAGGCTCAGCCAGAACACCGCCACGATGCCGAGACCCGCCAGCAGCACCAGAGCGAGTTCGCCCGCGCGGCGCCGCCTCCCGATCACGTACGCGAACGCGAAGACGAGCGCCGGGAACACCACTCCGAAGACAAGGGTCACCCAGCCGACGCCGGTGAGTCCGCTCTGAGCCATCGACACGAGATGAGCGACGGCGTTCCAGATCGCGTAGGCGTAGAAGAGGCCTGCGAGGCCGAGCACGAGTGCACTGAGCCACCGTGGAGAGGAGCCGGTAGCCGATGAGGTCGTCTGTGCGGTCATGACCCGATCACCCCCACTGTGACGAAAGGCCAGGGCACGAGCAGCACCACTCCGAGCAGCAGCAGCCCGACTCGGACCCAGGTCGCCTTCGCACGGGTCAAGACCCACACCGCCAGGAACCACAGTGCGGGCGCCGCCACCGCGAGCACGAACCACGGCACGTACATCGCGTCGGCCACGATCAGATTTGCGAGGGGCTTCAGTCGCAGCCCTCCGACGACCCAGCCGATGCTGTAAAGGAGGTAGACGCCGCCGACCACCCCGAGGGTCAGAAGCATCGCCGTGCTCAGGTGTGCCGGTTCCTGCTCGTCCGGCATGGTGACGGTGCCGTCGGTCCCGACGCGACCGACGGCCTCGCTCCCGCGGCCGACCGCGTTCCAGCCGTCCGGCAGCGCCGCATCGTCCGAGCGGTTCCTCGGCGCGGACGCCCCGCTCTCGGAGCTCTTCGTCGTGCGCGCCTTCGGCATGTCGCCGTCGTCACCGTCCCAGCTCAGGGCATCGTCGGAGTCGGAAGTCATGTCCCCAGCGTAGGACACCTCGTCCACTATGCTCGGGGGCGTCTGGGCCACCGCGGCCCACTCCGGAAGGGAAGCCAGTGGCCGAGCAGAACGACAGGGTCGCCCCGAGCACACCGGGCGGAGCCGCAGAGCCCGCCGCAGGATGGAAGCCGACAGCCGCGGCGAAGTCGAAGGCGACGACCTTCCGATGGATCGCCGCAGTCCTGTGGGCCCTCGCGATCGCCGCTGAAGCGGTGTCGATCTTCTGGCTGCTCCGCCAGCGCGAGTACATCGGCGAGGACGGCACCCTCGTCCGCGACCCCGACACGGGGCTGCTGGAAGAGCAGGGCGTCACGGCGCAGTTCCCTCAGTGGGCGTTCGTCACGCTGCTCGTGCTGCTCGTGGTCATCGCCGCGCTCGCGATCACCGGCTCGATCCTCTGGAAGAAGGCCAACAGGCTCGACCCGGCGCGCAGATCCGAGACCGTGCGCTTCTTCGTGCAGAACCAGCTCGGCGCGATCATCGCCATCGTGGCATTCCTTCCGCTGGTCATCCTGATCTTCCTGAACAAGGACATGAGCAAGGGTCAGAAGACCACGGCCGGCATCGTCGGCGTCGTGCTCGCCCTGCTCGCCACGGTGATCGGTGTCGACTTCAACCCGCCGTCCGTCGAGAAGTACACCGCGGACCAGTCGGCCGTCATCCTGATGCTCGGCAAGGACGAGGTGGTCTGGGTCGACGGTGGCGCGGTCTATCACGTGTGCGACGAGGTGCCTGACATCCAGACCGGCAGCGAGAAGCGCACCGGCACCACCGCCGAGGCCGTCGAGGCGGGCAAGTCGCGCCTGACGCTCAAGTTCGCCTCGGAGCTGCGCACCTGCGGCCTAGCCGTGCCGGAGAACGCCGACGAGATCGAGGACGCATTGCGAGAGATCCAGGGCGGGGCCGTCGACACGGTGCTCCCCGCACCCGTCTGGGCCGACCCCGGCGACGCACCGATTGAGGTCGAGGACGCTCCGACGGAG
>JAZBLP010000042.1:0-32634 GCA_037033305.1 Actinomycetota bacterium
TGGCGCTCGCCACCGCCGGGATGGACGTGGCGATCACCTGGCATTCCGATCAGGCCGGCGCCGAGCAGACCGCCGAGGAGGCGCGCACCCACGGAGCACGCGCGATCACGGCGCAGCTCGACGTCGCCGACATCCCCGCGTGCGGCGACGTGATCGATCGTCTCGTCGGCGAGCTCGGCGGCCTCGATGTCTTCGTGAACAACGCGGGGACCGGGTCGTCGACTCCGTTCCTCGATCTCTCGCTGGACGACTGGAGGCACGTCCTGGACACCGATCTCACCGGTGCCTTCGTGTGCCTCCAGCGCGCCGCGCGGGCCATGGTCGCAGCGGGCAACGGCGGCCGCCTGATCGCGGTGACCAGCGTGCACGCGCATCAGCCGATGGTCGGGTCGAGCGCCTACGACGCGGCGAAGCATGGACTCAGCGGGCTGATGAAGAATCTCGCCCTCGAGCTGGGCTCGGCGGGGATCAGCGCGGTCAGCGTCGCCCCTGGGGAGATCGCTACCCCCATGACCGGGCAGACGGATGCGGATCCCCACGCGCAGGACCGCCCGGGCATCCCTCTCGGACGCCCGGGAGACGCGCGCGAGGTCGCCGCGCTGATCGCCTTCCTCGCCTCACCTCCCGCGGCGTACATCTCGGGCGCGTCGGTGGTGATCGACGGCGGGATGCTGCAGATGGGCCCGCAGGCCGGCGCGAACATCGAGTCGCACGACTGGCGGAGAGCGTGAATCCCCCGGACGGCTAGATCTCGCCGCTCTCGGGGATCCAGGGAGCCTCAGTCTCGGTCACGGCCGTGGGGTGCATCGGTGCGATCCGCTCGCGCATCGTCATGATCGCCAGCCCGATCAGCTCTCTGTGCCGCGTCAGCCGCCGAACGCCTCGAGCGCCGGCCGCGGCTCTCGTCCTCGCGGCTGCCGCGGTTGTGGTCCCCGCGGCTGCAGCGCGGGAATGCGCCTGGTGACGGGCTGTCCGGCATCGAGCGTGATCTGCTCGTCGTAGTGGCTGATCGTGAGCGGGTCACCTGAGGCGAGCCGGTAGGTGGCCTCGGTCCGGCCGACGTCGACACGGAGGATGCAGCCGTGGATGCGCACCCCGAACTCGAGCCTGTCGACCTGCGGAGGAAGACGCGGACAGAACCGCATGCCGTCGTCGCTGTCGCGCATCCCGCCGAAGCCCGCCGTGATCGCCGTCCAGACGCCCGCGAGGGCGGCGACATGGAGTCCCTGCCCGGTGTTGCCGTGCAGATCGTCCAGGTCGAGTGTCGCGACCTCGGCGAGATAGTCGAACGCGAGGTCGAGGTGACCGACCTCAGCGGCCACGACCGCCTGAGCCGCAGCGGACAGCGATGAGTCCCGCACGGTGATCGCCTCGTAATACTCGAACGCCCGCGCCTTCTGCTCGGCGGTGAACGCCTCATGTGAGAAGAAGAGAGCGAGCACCAGATCGGCTTGTTTCACGACCTGCTTGCGATAGAGATCGAAATACGGGAAGTGGTCGTGAAGCAGATATTCGTCGGGTGCCGTCGACCCGAAGTCCCACCGTTCGAGGTCGGTGTACCCGGCGGATTGAGGGTGCACGTCTCGCTCGGCATCGAACGGCACGGTCATCGAGCCGGCTGCGAGTTCCCATCGCGCGATCTCGTCGTCCGAGATCTCGAGCTGCGCCGCCACATCGGGATGCCGGCGGGCCGCGACCGCCGCCCCGTGAAGGTTCTTCTGAGCCGCGAGGTTCGTGAAGACGTTGTCGTTCGCGATGGCCGAGTACTCGTCCGGACCCGTGACGCCGTCGATGTGGAAGCCGCCGTGGGCGTCCCACCGACCGAGCGAGGCCCACAGACGGGCGGTCTCGGCCAGGATCTCGAGGCCGGCCTCGCGTTCGAACGCCACATCGCCCGTGGCCCTCACATAGTGCAGAACCGCTCCCGCCACGTCGGCATTGATGTGGAACGCCGCGGTGCTTGCCGGCCAGTACCCGGACGACTCTCTGCCGTCGATGGTCCGCCACGGCAGCGCGGCCCCCTGCAGATGCAGCTGTGTCGCTCTGTCGCGTGCGCGGTCGAGCACGGAGTGCCGCCATCGCAACGCCTGCTCGGCGGCGTGCGGAAGGGTCGAGGTGAGAACCGGGAGGACGAAGCCCTCGAAGTCCCAGAATGTGTGCCCCTCGTATCCGGAGCCGGTCAGCCCTTTGCCCGGAACGGATCGCAACTCCATGCGGATGGAGGCCTGGAACACCTGGAAGAGCGCGAATCGCACGGCCTGCTGCAGCCGTATCGGTCCGTCGACGCGCACGTCGGCGCATTCCCAGAAGTCGTCCAGCCGTTCCCGTTGATCAGCGACCAGCACCGCCCATCCTGCCTCCATCGCGTCGCCCACCGCCGTCTCCGCCCGGTCGCGCAGGGCGGAGACCGACAGGTCCGACGAGAACTCATGACCGACGATCTTGACGATCTCGAGTGTCTCCCCTGCGTCCAGGGATGCGCGCACCGTGGTGCGCGCGCGGTCGCCGGCTTCGTCCACGTCCGTCTCGACACTCGGTTCATTCCGGGGCGAGCCGCTCACGTGGTGGTCCATTGCGACAGCGGTCGTGAGTGCGCTCTTCCTCGTGCGGTGTACAAGGGTCGCGGCTCCCCCGTGGCCGGCGGATGCCACCTCTTCGAGCGGCTCGCTCAGGAGTTCCTGGACCCGGGGGTCGTCGTGCGTGATCGGCAGCGGCTCGTTCGCCAGCAGCTCGGAGATGACGGTGACCTCCGCCGGAGCGCCGAGCGCCTGCACGCGGTAGTGCACCGCTGCGACGGACCGGTGGGTGAATGAGACGATCCTCGTCGACCGGATCCGCACGCTCCGGCCCGACGGACTGGTCCACTCGACCTCGCGTTCGAGCGTTCCCGCACGGAAATCGAGACGACGGGTGTGCGACGTGAGGGTTCCGCGTCGGACATCGAACGGCTCGTCCCCGACCGTCAATCGGATGAGCTGGCCGTTGGCGGCGTTGATCACGCTCTGCCCGCACTCGGGGTAACCGTATCCCTCTTCGGCATACGGCATCGGGTGCTCCTCGAACAGGCCGTTGAGATAGCTGCCCGCGACCCCGCGCGGGTCGCCCTCGTCGAGGTTTCCTCGCCAGCCCACGTGACCGTTCGAAAGCCCGAAGACGGACTCCTCATGAGCGATGTTCTCGACGTCGATGCCCTCGGCGCCGATGCTCCATTCGTCGATGTCGAATCGCGGCCGCATCCTGCTCATGGGCTCCTCTTCCGTCGACGGTGCTTCCCGAAGAGAACCTAGTCAGGATCGAGGAACGGGAGGAGCGGGTTGATTCCCGATGCTCGGGCGGGTAGGACGGTCAGAGCTCGACGGGCGGCACAGGCTCCGAGTCCGCCGCTTCCGGGTGACGAGCGAGGTTCACGACAGCGGCGATGAGGCCGCCCCAGATCGTGACCATCGCGATGATCATCATGACGATCGCCGTCGTGGTCATGCGTGCGCTCCCTTCTTCGTCGCGCCCGGTTCGGGGGTCGTCGTCAGCGGGATCGAGGATGTCTCGGCATCCGGCTCGTAGTCTTCCTCGGCCAGGAACTCGTCGTACTCGGGATCGTCCTTGGCATGGGAGCGACCGCTCCAGGGCAGCGCCGCCAGCAGCAGTGCGATCACGACGAGTGCGATGACCATGCCCCATCCGAAGACGGCGAGGAACCACGCGGGATAACCGCCGTACGGCTCGGAGATCTTCGAGATCAGCTCGGTGACGAGCAGGTAGCCGAGCACCAGCGGCGCGAGCGCGCCGATGAGCAGCATCCACACTCGCCCGACACGGAAGCTCGACCGGCGATCGAGGTGCTCGACGAGAGCGGGCAGCTTGTGCAGCAGCCATGCGACCACGATCACCGCGACCAGGGCGACAGCCATGATTCCGAAGGCGTTGACGAAGGCGTCAGCCGTGTCGAGCACCGAGAGCGCGGTGGTCGTCGAGAACAGCGCCATCGAGACGATCGCGAGCGGGATCGACACCGTGAGGGTCGTGCGGACGCGCGCCCAGCCCAGCTTGTCCTGCAGCGCGGCGACGATCACCTCGAGGATCGAGATGAGCGAGGTGACCCCCGCGAACACCAGCGCTCCGAAGAAGAGGACGCCGATGATCGAGCCGCCGGCCGCCTGAGAGACGATCGTGGGGAAGGCGATGAACGCCAGGCCGATTCCCGACGACGCGACTCCGGCGACCTCGGTCCCCTGCGCCTGCGCCATGAAGCCGAGGGCCGCGAACACGCCGATTCCCGCGAGGATCTCGAAGCCGGAGTTCGCGAACGCCACGACCAGGCCGGAACCGGTGAGGTCGGTCTTGCGCTTCAGGTACGACGAGTAGGTCACCATGATGCCGAAAGCCACCGACAGCGAGAAGAAGATGTGGCCGTAGGCCGATGCCCAGACGGCCGGGTCGCCCAGCGCCTTCCAGTCGGGGGTGAAGAAGGCGTTCAGCCCGTCCATCGCGCCGGGGAGGAACAGCGACTGCACGACGAGGATCGCGAACATCACCGTGAGCAGAGGCATCAGGATCATGTTCGCCCTGCCGATGCCGCGCTTCACCCCCAGCGCCATGATGACGATGACGATCAACCAGACCACCACCAGCGGGATGCCGACCTGGGGCACGAAGTCGGTCGAGATGCCCACCTCGGCGACGTCGGCCGAGCGGAGGAAGTCGATGAAGAAGAAGTCGTTCTCGTTGCCAGGCCCCCAGGTCAGCTGCGCCGAGAACCAGGTGTACATCGCAGCCCACGCGATGATGACCGCGTAGTAGACGGCGATGACCACGCAGATGAGCACCTGCCACCAGCCGAGCGGCTCTGCCCTGCGGTGCATGCGTCGAAACGCCAACGGTGCGGAACCGCGGAATCGGTGGCCGATCGCGTAGTCGAAGAAGAGGAGCGGGATTCCTGCGGTCAGCAGCGCGCACAGATACGGGATGAGGAATGCGCCGCCTCCACCCTCGTACGCCACGTAGGGGAATCGCCAGATGTTCCCCAGCCCGACGGCCGAGCCGATGGCAGAGAGGATGAAGACGTTGCGCGAGCCGAAGGCCTCGCGTTTCGGGGTCTGCGTCGTTGCGGTGGCCATGCGCACGAGGTTACCGGAGTCGGATGACGCGACGTGGTCGCCGTCGGATCATCCCGGCCGACTCTCGCAGGCGATCCGGCGCAGGATGCTGCGCCGACTGTGGGCCGCGACTCTCAGACGCACTTCCCCGTACCGCACTCCTCCGCTCAGCCGCGCAGCGATGGCGAGCCACGAGCACACGGCACGCTCGGCGACCCACAACGGCGCCCAGAACGCACTGGTCGCCGGGAACACCGAGCGGCCGTCGAGCCGGCGACGGCCGCGTTCGGCGAGCACGACGATCGTGAGCAGCACGAGTGTCAGCGCACCTGGCCGGTGGCGCAGGGTCCACACCGTGGGGAGGATGGCCGCCTCGATCGCGAGGCGCAGCGGCTGCGCCCAGCTGTCGTACGCCTGCCTGACCCGCTGCGACAGGAAGTGCCGCGCAGTGGGCGGGCGCCGCATGACGTAGATATCGGCGCGGGAGCGGACTCGACCGCCGGCAGCGCGGATGGTGCGCTCCATCTCGAGATTCTCGAACAGCGTGTCCGCGTCGTATCCACCGGCGGTGAGCAGGGCCGAGCGCCGCAGTGCGTAGGTTCCGGGGTAGTCGGCCGAGAGGGCTCGGTTGAGGAGGCTGCGAGCGGTGTCCCACCGCGCATGCCAGGGCAGCGGAGCGAAGTAGTTCTGCGGCTTCACCAGCGTTGCGCGGTCGAGCTCGGAGACGACCGCGGCGAGCGCGCGAAAGTCGTACCGCACGTCGTCGTCGGCGATGACCACACGCTCGTGCCGAGCCGACGCGACACCGGTGAGCACGCCCCGCACCTTGCCGTTCGCCCCTGGGGTCTCGTCGCATGGGACGTGCCGGACGATATGCGACCAGGCCGTCGCGTGCGAGGCGAAACGGTCGGGGTCGGATCCATCGACCACCGTCACGTCCGCCCAGGTGCGCAGCCGCGTGAGGTAAGCCGTGAGGTCATCCATCGTCTCGTCACTCCCCCACCGAAGAGGGAGGACGTATTCGATGTCCAGCAGTGGAGTGCCGTTCATGGCGGCACGATAGATCCGGTCCGTTCCTCGACTCTCGGGTATTGACACGGTGCATCGAATTCGTCTGCACACGCGGCCCTGATCGGCTACAGGTCGGCCGGCACTCCGAGCTTCTCCCCCGACGACAGCTCATCCGGCTCGGCGACCAGATACAGTCCGGTCGGGGCATTCGCGGTGAATGCGAGCGCGTCGACCCACCGCCGGTTGATGGAGGGCTGCCTGCTGCCGAGGAACCGATACACCAGCGCGCTGCGCGGGTGCAGCCAGACGGTGGTGCCGCCTCCCCCGATGCTCGGATCCTCGCGCCAGCTGAAGGTGAAGGGCTCCGCCCGCCGAAGCTTCGCGGTGATCACGAGCTGCAGGTGGCTGAGGGCACGGTCTTCGATGTCGATCCTGATCGAGCCCTCGTAGGTGAATCTGCCCATGGCTTCAGGTTATGGAGGCCTCGGGCCCTTTCGCAGGGTATTGACAACGCTGCCGGCACCCTGCAGTGCGCCCGGTGGACCGGGTGCGCCGCGGCCGCCCACCACATCGTCCTGTCGATGACAAGCCCCTTCTCGCTCACCGCACCGACGACGCAGCCTGTCGGCATGAGCCACCCGGACGACATCAAACAGCCCCTCGACCATCTGCCCCCTCTCGACGAGCGTGACAAGGCCATCGAGATAGACGAGCCGCACTACCCGACATCCGAAGCCGGGCCGGCCGGACCCGCGCACGCGTCTCCCGATACCGCAGCGGAGCCCGACAAGCCGAATCGGCACGGCGTGGACAAGCTTCCGCCGACCGCCCGCTGATCGAGCCGTGCACCTCGGTGCTGCGACGCGGTCTCGGATCGGTCTGCAAGGGCCTTGCGACGCGCACTCCGCCCCTGTAGGCCTGGATCCAGAAGGGGTCTACGAAGGGATCACCGACCATGGGCAGGTTCGTGTATGAGGGAAATCAGAAGGTCGAGATCGACGACCGCGCACTCCATCATCTGCAAGTCGTGATGACGACGAAGCTGCGCCGCGGCGAACCGTTCCTCTTCACCTGGAGGGAGGACGCCAGCATCGGCGGAGGTCGCAGCTCGGTATGGATGCACCCGGGCTGCAACCTCGTCTTCAAGTACACCGGAGCCGGAGTTCCGGAACTCAACCGCCACTGGATCGAGACTCTCGCATTCACCGCGAATGCGCCGTCCGGACTCTACCTGGTTCACGAACCCGAGAGCTTGGGTGCGGGGCAGGCCCATGCCGTGGGCGTGAGCTGAGGAGATCGGATTCGCCGCTGGACGCGCTACGCGGGCGTCGGCTCGTCAGCGAGCGCGCTGAGGAAGTCCGCGGACGGCGCGAAGAACGTGCTGCCTGTCGTGGCGCGGGAGAAGTCCAGCAGCCGGTCGTACGCGCCGGGCGGGTCGCCGATGAACATGTTCTCGAGCATCTTCTCGATGACCCAGAGATAGCGCGAGTATC
Source organism: Actinomycetota bacterium (assembly GCA_037033305.1). Classification (GTDB taxonomy): domain Bacteria; phylum Actinomycetota; class Actinomycetes; order Actinomycetales; family Microbacteriaceae; genus Microbacterium. The sequence goes on from JAZBLP010000042.1 coordinate 7,598, forward strand.
CGATGAAGTAGGTGCCGAACGATGACGAGCCCGGGCTTCCGAAGGGCATGTTGTCACGAAGGATGTCGTGTTCGACACCGTCGACCACGATCGTGGCGAGGGTCTTGTGCGACTTCTGCCCCACGGCGGCATCGTCGAGCTCGATGTTGTCGGCCTTCCTCCGGCCGATCACGGACTCCTGCTGCTCGGTCGTCAGCGACTGCCATCGACCGAGGTCGTGCAGGTATCGCTGGACGACGACATAGCTGCCTCCGACGTTGTCACCATCCTCTGCGCCCACCAGCGTCGACGCGGCGACGGCGTTCCCCACCGGGTTCGCCGTCCCGTCGACGAATCCGAGCAGGTCGCGCACGTCGAAGTATCGGAAGCCCGAGGTCTCGTCGACCACGGTGACGGCGTCGCCGAGCACGTCGAGCAGCTGACGCTCGAACTCGAAGACCAGGTCTTGGCGGTTCGCGCGGATATGGAACAGCAGATCGCCGGGGGTGCCGGGAGCGATGTGCACGGGACCCACGACCGGCGCGAAGGGGTGCAGCTCGGCCGGAGGCCGGCGCGCGGTGAGCCGGGGCCATGCGGCTGCTCCGATGCCGACCGTGCATGACAGCATCGCATCGAGATCACGGAATCCCACGTTCTTCACGATGTCGTCGATACCGCTGATGGCGTCGCGCACGGCCGACGCGGCATCCGCTCCGTCTGCGATCTGCAACACGAGGAACGTCGCGCTGGATGTCAGCGGCGCATCGACCTTCTGCGATTCGATCGGGACCCGGCGGGAGGAGGAGGTGCTCACCTCCCCGAAACTAGAGGATGTCGACGAGCGCGGGCTTCGACGGGTGTCGAACGAACACGATGGTCCCGGCGGGCACCCTTGAGTACGGCACGGAATCCCGACATCATGACCCCGACGGCACACCGACGACAGGAGACCCACTCATGAGCGACGTCAGCGACTTCATCCGAGCGGACGTTCCTCCCTCGGGCGCGGGGTGTCTGGACTGCGAGGCGATCGGCTCATGGTGGCTTCACCTGCGCCGGTGCGCATACTGCGGGCACATCGGATGCTGCGACGACTCCCTGCACAAGCACGCGACGACGCACGCGCACACGAGCGGCCATCGAGTGATTCAGAGCTTCGAGCCCGGTGAGGACTGGTTCTGGGACTTCGGCACCGAGACCGCTTTCGACGGGCCCGTCCTCGCTCCTCCTGGCAGCCATCCGCGGTCTCAGAGCACCCCCGGCCCCGCTGAGCGTGTGCCAGCGGACTGGCAGGAACAGCTCGCAGGCGACGCGTGACCGCCCACCGGCGCTGATCAGCGCAGTGGCGTGATGCCCTGGGCGCCGCGCGGGAAGCCCGCCAGCACCGCGGGGTCGATGTTGAGATGTGCGGACACGAGCTGCGGCGGCACGTGCGAGAGCCAGTTCGCGAGCGAGATCTCTTCGTACCTGTCCGTGCGGAACACCTCGAGGAACTGCAGCACGTCATCCCCGGTGTTCTCGACGTAGTGACCGAGGTTCTTCCGCACCACCCCCACGTCTCCGGCGCGGAAATCGGTCGTGTTCGCATGCGGGCCGGTGTTGAACACGGTCATGCGGGCGGAGCCGCGGAGGTAGTACTGCCACTCATCGGCGTTCGGGTGCCAGTGCAGCTCCCGCATCGAGCCCGGCTCGACCGTCACGAGCGCCGCGGCGACCGTGCTGGAGTAGGCGTAGTTGGTGGAATCGGCGATCTGGATGGATCCGCCGGAGTTCTCGTACAGCGGCTTCGACCGCGACAGGCGGAAGATGACCGGCTCCATGCCCCACTCGACTCCGGCGGCGGCCTGATCAGCATCGAGCGCCGGCGGCTCCTCGCCGGGGAAGATCCACAGATTGTGCAGGGGGATGTCGGAGAAGACATCCTGGGCGACGCCGAAGTTCTTGGCGAGGACCTCCGGCGGGGTGTGCGCGAACCAGTCGGTCAGCAACAGCGTGTTCGACTCGGACTGGTCGCCGTCGTCGAATGCGAGCACGAACTCCGCCCCCTCCGGGCCGAGACCCTGCAGGGAGTGCGGGGTGCCGGCGGGGAAGAACCACAGGTCGCCCTCCTCCACATCCTCCACCGCAGGGAGGCCCGAACGGCTGAGCGTCGTCACCCGCGCCCTGCCGCGCGTCATCACCGCCCACTCCGCCGTCTGATGCCAGTGCAGCTCGCGGATGCCGCCGGGCTCGAGGTACATGTTGACCCCCGCGATCTCGTCGGAGATGTGGAAGTCCTGCTTCGTGAGCTCCCGCGCCCAGCCGCCGCGCTGCACGCGGCGGGGTGAGATGTTGAACGAGGACCAGAAGAACGGTTGGGTGCTGATATCCGTGGCCGGCGCATGCATCTGATTCGGGAACTGCGACTCGATGACCTCGTTCTGCGGCCCCGTCATCGCGTTGCTCTGCGGGCGGTCGGTGATGTTCACCTCCCCCTCCTGCGGCAGATCGGGGTCGCCGAATGTGGGGGTGTCCGGACGAGGCGTGGGCTGGTGGTCGCTGTGCATGTGCGGTCTCCGTCTCTAGTCGTGTGTGTGGTCGTCCGCCCGGCGGCGGTGACGGGGCGGGCGGACCTCAAGCAGATGCGTGCCCTCGGGTATCGCCTCGCTCATCGCGCGGGCGCGGGCGATGAGGTCCGCGTCGAACTCCGTGGTGCGCCCCTCGTGCTGGCTCACGTGCTCGCGCCAGGAGCCGACCGAGTACGCCTCGACGATCGACTCCGCATGGTCTGTGTCGACGTACACGTGCCATTCCCGCGCACCTGTCCTCAGACGGGCCTGCTCGACACGCTGCATCAGTGCGAAGAACTCACGTCTCCGCTCCGTCGGGATCCGATACCGGATGAGCACCAGCACGGCCGAGTCGTCGTCCCCGGCCCGCGGCACATCCTCGATCCCCGGCACCTCGACGATCCCCCGGCCGATCCCGCCCGTCGACGGCAGGGGCCACACGAGCAGCGAGAGCCCGCCGAGAGCGCAGAGCACCCCCGCACCGACCACGACGAGACCCGGATTCCAGATCGCGGCGAGCGCGCCTGCGGCGGCAGAACCGGCGGCGGTGCATCCGAACAGCACCAGCTGGTAGAACGACAGACCGCGCGTGCGCACCCAGACGGGCAGGAATGCCTGGATCGTCCCGTTGATGGTGGCGATCACGCCGATCCACGCGAGCCCTGTCGCGACCAGAGCGGGAAAGGTGATCCACAGCGTGGGCGAGGCGACGAGCGCCACGAGGCCCGCTCCGAACACGACGAAGGACGCGAGGACCACGCCGTTGACGGCCGCGGCCCGTCGCGCCCACGGAAGCACGAAGGCGCCGACGATGGAACCGACGCCGAGAGCCCCCAGCAGCAGGCCGTATCCGCTCGCCGTGAATCCGAGGGAGCTCTTGGCGATGGACGGCAGAAGCGCCCACAGGGCATTGGCCGGGATCAGGAAGAGGGCGAGACGCAGGAGGATGAGCCGGACGATGCGCGCGTGCAGGACGTAGCGGATGCCGGCCCGCGTCGCATCGACGAAGGGCTCGGGTCGCGTCGGAGGCGGGCGGTAGGTCTTCCAGAAGAGCAGCACGCCGAGGAAGACGAGGAAGGAGAGCGCGTTGAGCAGGAAGACCGCCGCCACCCCGAACTGGGCGACGACGAGGCCCGCGATCGCCGGTCCCACCGCCCGCGCGATGTTCACGCCGATCGACGAGAGACTCGCCGCGTCGATGAGGAGCTTCGTCGGCACGATGTCAGGCACGAGCGCCTGGAACGCGGGGAGCTGGATCGCCGAGACCGTGCCCAGCACGAAGGTCGACGTCAGCAGGACGGCAGTGGTCGTCTGGCCGACCGCCGTGAGATAGGTCAGCCCGAGCACGACGGCGAGCTGCACCAGCTGCGACCAGAGAAGGACGCGGCGACGGTTGAGGAATTCCCCGATCACTCCGGCGGGAATCGCGAACAGCAGCACGGGAGCGGCGGATGCCGTCTGCACGAGGGCCACGAGCAGAGGCGATCCGTCGTCCTGCACGAGAAGCCACTGTGCGCCGACCGTCTGCATCCAGCTGCCGATGTTGCTGACGATGGATGCCAGCCACACCAGGCGGAAGATCGGGACGGCCAGCGGGGCGAAGCCCGCCCTCCATCCGGGGCGGGTCTCGACTGCGTTCGCCTGCCGCTCAGCCATGGGTCTCGATCTCGTCGAGGATGTCGTCGATGAGCCGCACGATCTCGGCGGCGTGCGTCTGCGTCACGAGGTGGGGCGCCTCGAGCGACAGCACCGATCGGCATCGGGCACGCCGGTAGCCGAAGTGCTGGGCCTGCGGGCTGACCACCCTGTCGTCGGTCGCCACCACTCCCCAGCTGGGTGTCGACCTCCATGCCGCGCCGGTCGCCCGTTCGGTGAAGACCGAGTCGACGATCGGGTGCTGCGAGACGGCGAGGACGCCTGCCTCGTCGGCGGGCAGCCCCTCGGCGAGCAGCCGGGCGAACCGGTCGGGTGCCACAGTGAGTTCCGCTCGGTCCGCCCCGGCGTCATCCGTGAACAGCGCAGACACCAGGTGTTCCGACACCTCGACCGGCGCGAAGAGGTCGCACAGGTCGGCGATGCACTCGCCCTCATCCAGCGCATATCCCGCGATGAAGAGCATTCCCGTGACGTTCGTGGCCTCACCCGCCACCGAGATGACCGCGGCGCCGTAGCCGTGCCCGACGAGCAGCACCTCTCCCTCGATGCGCTCGACCAGCGAGCGGATGTAGTCGCAGTCGCCGAGGAAACTGCGACCCGATACGGGCGGTGCGAGCACGGCGTGTCCTTCGTCGAGCAGTCGGAGCACGATCGGCCACCATCCGGACGCGTCCAGGAAGGCACCGTGCACGAGCACCACCGTCCTGGTTCTCGTCATCTCGCCTCCTCGCGGTCGATCGTGCGTGTGAGACGAATCTAGGAACCGAGAGGGCCACCGCGATGCGACAGGAGTCGAAGAACTCCGGGCCACGAGGCGAGACGCATCCAGGCATTCGCACTTCTGCCTGCTTTCCTCCTGGTGTGCGCAGCGGGATGGGAGTTCTATGAGACGTACTCGAGTTCGGTGCGGGTGTCCCTCCTGTCATCGACGCAGAGCGACACGGTGAGCCCATCCCCCGCACAGGAGCGAAACCATGACGATCAGCGACACCACGACCGGAACCGCACCCCTCGGACTCGGCGAGATCGCACTCCAGCTCGAGGCATCGCTGCACCGTCGAGTGCGCATCCGACCGTCAGGATCCGGACGACCGAGCGATGCGCCGTCGGCGTCGCCGCTCCGCGTCCCCGTGCACGAGGGCGGGGCTGAGGTCGCGCTCATCCTGATCGACCAGGACGGGCGTCCACCCCTCACCGCCGATGAGTTCGAAGCGGTCGACGCGGCTTCCGCGCTCGTGCGGTCGGCGTTGCGGCGAACCCGAGCATTCTCCCGGGGGGATCGCGAGTCGATCCTCGCTGATCTCCTGAACGCCGACGAGTCGGTGCGTCGAGAGGCCTATTCGCGCGCGCTCGAGCAGAGATGGGTGCAACGCGACGGGGGCACCGTCGTGCGCGCGGTGCTGATCGATGCGACCGTGACCGACGTCGATCGCATCGCCTTCGGCCGCCACCTCGGCCATCTGCGTCCTGCACCCGCTCATCTCGTCGCGCTCGAGGGCGGCGCGATCCTGCTCGTCGGGCCCACGACCGATGCCGACTTCGCCGAGGAGCTGCGTCGCGAGGCGGAGCGCCGCCGGATGAGGATCCTCGGAATCGGCTCGGCCTCTCCCGCGGCGGGTGCCACCGATCTGCGCGGCGCCGCGGATGAGGCGACCATCGCCGCGTCGCTCGCCGCAGCCCTGCCCCAGTTCCACCCGTCCGTCGACGCGAGCGAACTCGGCCTCTGGCGGTTGCTCGCGTCCACCTCGGCCGGCCCCGACACCCTCCGGATCATCTCGCCGGCCGCCGACGTGCTCTACTCCCAGCCGGACGACAGCCAGCGCGTCACGATCGAGACGTACCTCGACGTCGGCGCCAACGTGGTCGCCGCGTGTCGGATCCTCTTCCTGCACCGCACGACCCTCTACTACCGGCTCGAACGCATGCCGTCCCTCGTGAAGGATGCACTCGACGATGGCGTCAAGCGCAGCTCTCTGCACCTGGCCCTGAAGCTCATCAGACTGTGGGAGTCGACCGGTCGGCTGCGACCGCCGCTCCCGTCGACCCGATGAGCGACACTTCCTTGCGCACTCTCTCGAAGATGAAGGCCTCGCTGCTCCCCGGCCCCAGCAGCCTCAGGGCTTCGTCCGCCTCGGCGATCGCGGCGTCGCCCTCCCCCGCGCGGATGAGCGCCCGGATGTGTCGGCGCATCATGAGCAGCAGGCGCGTGTCGTCGTTCAGCGACCGGGCGATCGAGAGGCCCCTCTCTCCGACCCGCACGGCGTCGTCATAGCGTCCGACCGCGATGTAGGCGTCGACGAGGTCGAGGCACGCCGCATACTGGGTGACGATGCCGGTGACGCTGTCGGGGGTCTCCGACGCCATGACCCGCGAGAGCGTGGCCTCGGTCTCCTCGATCGACTCGATCATCTGACCGCGCCGCCCTTTCACCATCGACGACAGCAGCTGGGCGTTCTCCGATCCCGTGGCCTCGTTCGCGCGGGCGAATGCGTCGATCGACGCGGACGCCGCCGCATCCGCCTCGTCGAGCCGGTTCAGGGTCCAGCTCGCCCACCCGATGTAGTACTGCGCCCACCCCTCCTGCATGAGGTCGCCGGCCTGCAGCGCCGCGGCCAGAGCCGCGCGTCCCGTCAGCACCGCCTGTTCGCGATCACCCACCTCGACGATCTCGGCCCACGCGACGTAACCCAGCTGAGCGGCCTCCTGCGCGGGATGCTCCAGCCTCCGCGCCGCACTCGCGGCGAGCGAGAAGAACCGGTGCCAGTTGCCCCATGTGATCCAGATGTCGGAGTACCAGTGCAGGGCGTCGGCGACATCGCAGACCACCGCGTCGTCGCCGAGGTCGGCGGCCTCGATGTAGGCCGGCCACCAATGCTCGGCTTCCGCGCGGATCCATGCCGCAGCAGCGTCTGCGCCGGAGAAGCCGCGACCCGAGCGGCCAGGGGCGGTCGGCTCCCGCTGAGGTTCGTACCAGGCCCCCGCCCGCTCCAGGCTGCCGAGCAGCCAGGACCGGATGTGATCGCGGCGTCGTGCCACCTCGTCGGCTCCCGCGGAGGAGTTCAGCTTGCTCCGTCCGAACAGGCGCATGAGGTCGTGCAGACGGTACCGATCGCCTCCGCGCGCCTCGAGCATCCCGAGATCGGTGAGATCGTCCAGGCGCGTCTCGACCTCCGCGAGATCCGAGGAACGCACCGCCGCGGCCGCGAGGTGGGCGCCGAACGTCCTGCCGTCGATCAGGGAGATCCACCGGAACAGCGCGGCGGTTCGCGGGTCTAGCTCGTCGTAGGACAGCGAGATCGCCGCCTCCACCGCGAGGTCGCCGGCGACGAGCAGGCGCAGCCGATCCTCGGAGGTGCGCAACCGGCCCAGCAGGTCGTCGACCGTCCATTCGGGCCGACTGGCGATGCGGTTGCCGACCACGCGAAGCGCGAGCGGAACGTCATCGCACAGATCGGCCACCTCGCCCAGGGCGGCGTCATCGTCTGCCGCCTGGGGTATCAGACGGTGCAGGAAGGCGATGCTCTCGTCCCGGCGAAGCGGTCCGAGACGCAGTCGCCGCACGCCCTCGAGCCCGGCCAGGCTGCGGCGCGAGGTCACTACCACGACATCGCCGGCGCAGATCGAGAGGATGGGGCGGACCTGGGCCTCGTTCGCGACGTTGTCGAGCAGCACCGAGACCGGCGCGACGTCCACCGCCGCGCGCCACCGCGTCTTCGCCTCTGCGAGGTCGGCGGGCGGTCGCTGCTCCGCCCCGGGGAGCTGCCGCAGCAGGCCCGTCATCACCTGCAGGGGGCTGAGGGGCGACGCGTTGAACCCGTCCAGTCCGAGGAATACCGCGGGCAGGTCGGTCGACGGCTTGCCGCGCTCGAGGATCTCGATCGCCGCGGTGGTCTTGCCGATCCCGGGCGCGCCGCTGATGACCAACGCGGGGCGCTGCTCACCCGGTGGCAGAGGGCCGCACAGGACGGTGAGCGCCTCGTCGATCTCGTTGGCGCGTCCCGAGAAGTCGAACACCCGATGGGGCGATATCGCGTCGGGGCCGTCGGTCTCCAGCGACGCGCGGGGGCGCGAGCGCGCCGCTCGGAGGAAGGCGTGCTGATCGGCTGCGTCGAGACCGAGACCGTCAGCCAGCGCATCGACCGTGCGACGTTGCGGCGACGCGCTCGCGCCTCGCTCGAGATCGCCGATCGTGCGGACGCTCACTCCCGATCGCGAGGCGAGGGCTTCCAGGGTCAGGTTCTGACCCACTCGCAACGACCGCAGCAGCCGTCCGAAGGGTGAGGGTTCGATCACGTCGTCCGCCTTTCGCTGAGATCAGCTTGGCAGGTGTCGCCGGCGGCATGATCGCGCGTCGGCTACGAGGCGGTTTCGTCGGTGCTGGACACCGCGGGCCCGACCTCCGTCCCGGGCGCCCGACCGATGAGCGCGCGACGCATGACGATCGCCGCCGACACTGTCGCGACCAGCACGATGGAGATGAACACCAGCAGCACGGTCGTCTGCGACGCGACGGTGAGGACCACGCCGATCGCGAGCACCGGAAGCGCGAGACCGCAGTAGGCGATGAGGAAGACCAGCGCCAACGTCTCACCCCGTCGTCCCGACTCGGCGAGGCCGGAGGCCGTGGCGACCGACGACTTGAACAGCAGTCCCACGCCGACGCCTGCGACGACGCCTCCGACAAGGAACACCGCCAGCGAGGGCAGCAGCGTTCCCGCGGCGACGGCGATGAGACCGAGGGCGCAGCAGACGGCCGCGACGGTCAGCTGAATGCGCAGCGGCACCCGGGCGAGAGCCACCTGACCGGTCGCCGCGGCAGCGAACACCGAACACGCGGTGATCCCGGCGAGAAGGTGGTCGTGCTCGCCGAACGTGCTGATGAGGATGGTGGGTGCGAGCGAGGTGAACAAGCCGAAGAGGGCGAACCCGGCGAACGCACCGAAGCCCGCGGCGACGAAGGCTGTTCGCGAGCGCGGCGGCGCGGCGATGCGCTGGGGCCGGTATCGCCGCGGCTCACTGGGAGGCGTCACGGTCTCCGGAACGCCGGCCACCGCGATCGCGGCCACGATGAGCACGACGAGGAAGACGGCGTGAGGCAGCACGAGGGGCGCCGGCAGGAACTCGGCGAACAGACCCCCGATGAGCGGCCCGAGCGCCAGCCCGCCCAGATTGGCGGCGCCGGCCACGGATGCGGCGACGATCGCGTTCTCGCTGGGGCGCGCCTGGGCCCGCAGCTCGCCCAGATGCGCGGTGGCGGTGGCGGTGAGGATGCCGACGCTCGCGCCGTTCACGAGCCGCGCGGCGAGCAGTCCCGGCACCTCGTGCCAAGCGAGGAACAGAACGGCGCTGAGTGCCGCGATCAGGATCGCGATCACCAGCATCCGCCGCCGACCCATCCAGTCGCTGATGTGCCCGAGCAGGAAGAGGCTGAGCACGACGCCGACGGCGAAGGCCGCGAAGATCAGGGTGATGACCGAGACCGGGAACCCGTCGACCTCCTGATACAGCGGGTAGAGCGGGGTCGGCACGGTCGCATACGCCATCACGAGCAGGAAGGCAGAAGCGACCACCCAGAATCCCACCCCGTGCGAGATCCGGGAGTTCGACATGGTCGAGACGCTACCGACGCGACCCAGGCCCCGCACCGGACAGATGTCGGAAACGGCGGAGGTGGATTCTGTACAGATGTCGAGGGCTCGAGGAGGCGCCCCGGGTTAGCGTGGTCGCGCTCCCACGAAGCTCACGTGGGGCGTTCGACAGTCGTCCGGGAGATCTCGAGACGGCAGAAACCTGGAGGCTGATCATGGCGTTCGTGACCACGGATGATGGCGCAGAGATCTACTACAAGGACTGGGGCAGCCCCGACGCGCAGCCCATCATGTTCCACCACGGCTGGCCGCTCTCGTCGGACGACTGGGATGCGCAGATGCTGTACTTCCTCGGCAAGGGCTTCCGCGTCATCGCGAGCGACCGCAGGGGCCACGGAAGGTCGTCGCAGATCGGCACCGGCCACGACATGGACCACTACGCGAGCGATGCCTCGGCCGTCGTCGAGCACCTCGACCTTCGCAACGCGATCCACATCGGGCACTCGACCGGCGGCGGCCAGGTCGCACGCTACGTCGCCCAGTACGGACAGCCGCAGGGTCGTGTCGCCAAGGCAGTCCTCGTCTCGGCCGTCCCGCCGCTGATGCTCCAGACCGACGCCAACCCCGAGGGCCTTCCGCTCTCGGTGTTCGACGGCTTCCGCGACGCACTCGCGGCCAACCGCGCCGAGTTCTTCGAGGCCGTGGCCTCCGGCCCGTTCTACGGGTTCAACCGCGAGGGCGTGGAGCTCTCCGAGCCGGTCGTCGCGAACTGGTGGCGTCAGGGCATGACCGGCAGCGCACTGGCACACTACGCCGGGATCAAGGCATTCTCCGAGACCGACCAGACCGCTGACCTCCAGGCGATCACCGTGCCGGTCCTCGTTCTCCAGGGCGACGACGACCAGGTCGTCCCCTACAAGGCCGCCGCGGTGAAGCAGGCGGAGCTCCTCAGCGACGCCACGCTCAAGATCTACGAGGGATTCCCGCACGGCATGCTGACGACACACGCGGATGTCATCAACCCCGACATCCTCGCCTTCATCCAGCAGTAGCCGCCGCACGGCATCACGATGGCGCATCCGGACGCAGAGTCCGGGTGCGCCATCCGCATGCGCCTGTGAGAGTGGTTTCTCAGAGATGTCTGAGAAGCGGCTTCGTAGCGTCCGTTTCGTGACTACAACGATGACAGCGGCCAGACCCCGGATTCGCCGCGAGATGCTGAGCAAGGTTCCCGAGATCACGCTGTGGTTCTGGATCATCAAGATCCTCTGCACCACGGTGGGCGAGAGTTTCGCCGATTGGATCAACATGTCGCTGGGCGTGGGGCTCGAGAACACAGCCCTGATCTTCACAGCCGTGTTCGCGGTCGTACTCGGATGGCAGCTGCGGCTGCGGAGGTACGTGCCGTTCGTGTACTGGCTCACGGTGGTCGTGGTGAGCGTGACGGGCACGCTCTATACCGACATCCTCACCGACACCCTCGGGGTTCCGCTTGCGGTGAGCACGGCGGTGTTCGCGGGGCTGTTGGCTGTCGTGTTCGGGGTGTGGTGGTTCAGTCAACGGACGCTGTCCATCCACAGCATCACCAGCACTCCGCGGGAGCTGTTCTACTGGCTCGCGATCCTGGTGACGTTCGCTCTCGGTACGGCCGCGGGTGACTGGATCCTGGAACTCACCGGCTGGGGCCCCGGGGTCTCGGTGCTGCTGCCGGCGGGCCTGATCGTGGCGGTCGTCGCGGGATGGCGGATGGGCGGTAACGCGGTCCTGGCCTTCTGGCTCGCGTACATCCTGACGCGGCCACTGGGGGCGAATCTCGGCGACTGGTTCGGGCTGCCAGCGGACCAACAGGGGCTCGGGCTGGGCGTCGCGCTCACCAGCGTGATCTTTCTGGTCGCGATCCTCGCCACTGTGATCTACCTCACCCTCACCCGCGCAGACGTCATCGACACGAAACCACCGGCGACGCCCACGAGAGGGACCGCGACGACTCGTCGGACATTCTGAGAGTTTTCTTAGCGGCGGCTGAGGAAAGTGGTGCGCATGACCTCTGCCCGACGACTCCCGCCGCTTGCACTCTGGCTCATCGCGGGCGCGATGTTCGCCGCGATCGAAGCCCTGGGCCTGATCGTCACCGGCAGCCCGTCCATCACCGCCGCCGAGACGAATGCGGTGATCGCGGTCAACGGCTTCCACTCCCCCGTGCTGGATGGGATCGCCCAATCCATCGACCTCGTCTTCGGGGGACGAGTCGCGGTCGTCGTCGGTGTTCTGGCGGTCGTCATCGCGGGCCTGATCGGGCGGTCGTGGTGGACCGCGCTGCGCATGGCTCTCCTGATCGCGATCCCGTGGGCTGCCGCTGACATCATCAAGGTGATCATCCAGCGGCCCCGACCCGACATGTCGCTGCTCACCCATCCGATTCTGGTGGAACCGACATCATTCAGCTATCCGAGCGGGCACACGGCTTTCGCGACCGCGCTCGGGATGGCGGCGGTGGTGATGCTCGCCCGGTGGCGCTGTCGGGCGGCTGCGATCGTGGTGGCAACCGTCGTCGCACTGACGACCGCGTGGTCGCGCATGTACCTTGGAGCGCACTACCCCTCCGACGTGCTCGGCTCGTTGCTCCTGGTCCCAGTGTGGAGCCTGTGCCTCGGGGCGCTCACGAGGAACAGTCGCCTCTTGCAGCCACGTCCGCGAGAAGAAGAGGTGGCTGCACGCGACCGCGTGGCGCATTCTGGCATGACAAGACAAGATTCCTGACGAGGAGGGAGCAGCGATGCCACCAGTCAACCGACCGCGCCTCCTCCTGGTCGAAGATGACCCTCAGCTGGGTCCGCTCATCGCGCAGGTGCTTGACGAGGTCTACGCCGTCACGCTGGTCACCGACGGAGCCGATGCCCTCGCCGATGCTCAGGAACAGCGATACGACGCGATGATCATCGACCGCCGCCTCCCGACGATCGACGGCATCTCCATCGTGGAGGCCCTCCGACGAGGCGACAACACCACGCCTCTGCTCATCCTCACGGCCCTCGGGAGCGTGCACGACAAGGTACGCGGCCTCGACGCCGGCGCCAACGACTACCTGGTCAAACCGTTCGAATTCGACGAGCTCTTCGCCCGGCTGCGCGCGATCCGCCGTGTCGCCAACGGCGAGGGGCCGTTCGTGCGCATCGGCGAATGGGAGTTCTATCCGGAGTCCCGAGCCATCTACTCCCCGTACGACGGTCGAACCATCCTCACGGACCGCGAGACCAAGTTGCTGACACTGCTTGCCGCCCACCCCGACCGGACCTTCGGCCGTGAGGCCATTCTCGAGTCGGTGTTCTCCCCCACCGACACTCCGGGCACCGTCGACACCTACGTCCACTACCTCCGCCGAAAGACCGACATCGACATCGTCACCACTGTCCGCGGACGCGGATATCGACTGGGTCAACTGTGAGCCGCGACCGCGCGGCCGTCGATGCCGACACGCGACTCGTCCGAGCCGCCGCGAGACGCGTCGGCATCTGGATCGCCATCACCGTGTCAGCCCTCGTGATCGGTGTCCTGATCGCCGCTTTCCTGATCGTGTTCAGTCAGATCCCGCCCGACCACCTGTTCTCACCCGGCGGGCAGGAGATGACGGTCGACATCGAAGGCGTCGACATCGTCGTCGGGGCCGTCTGCCTCGGCGTCGTCGCGATCATCCTCGCCGGGACGATCGCGCTTCTGGCCACTCGCCGAGCGGTCACACCCCTCATCGACGCGCTGCAACGTCAACGACGCTTCGTCGCCGACGCCTCGCATGAACTCCGTACACCGCTCGCCATCCTCGACGCCCGCCTCCAGGTCCTCCAGCGCGCATCCGGCCCGAATGACCCGAACGCCGAGATCATCACCGAACTGCGCGACGATTCCAGGAACCTCACCGCCGTCGTGACAGACCTCCTCGAGGCCATCGACTTCACACCGGTCGACGCCGATCCCACGACCTGGGTCAACGACGCCATGGCGTCCGCAGCGTCAGCGATGGCGGTGATCGCGCGAGAGCGCGGCGTCGAGATCACAGCGACAGCCACCTCCCCCGACGTCGCCGTCGAGATTCCCGAAGCGAGCCTCCGACGCTGCCTCACCGCTCTCCTCGACAACGCCGTCAAGCACTCACCGCCGGGCGTCGTGGAGCTCAACGCGCGAGCAGACCGTCGAACCGTCGCCATCACCGTGATCGACCACGGACCCGGCATCCAGGGGATCGACCCGCACCGCATCTTCGACCGCTTCGCCCGCTCCTCAGCCGCCGTCGACGGCGGCGGCAACGCACGTACGGGGTTCGGAATAGGCCTCGCGCTCGTGAAGGACACGATCACCAGGCATGGCGGGACGATCGCGATCGCGTCGACCTCTCCCGACGGCACCGCCCTGACCCTCACACTGCGACGAAGCGTCACTCGCACCGATCGAGGATGACGGAGCGGGTGGTCCACCGGTTCTCCGGTGCCGCTGCGGATGGCCGCTCGCAGCACAGACGGATCGTACGTGGCGCAGGAAACGACGCCACTTCTTCGGAGGTGGGCCCTGCCGGGATCGAACCGACGACATCCACGGTGTAAACGTGGCGCTCTACCAGCTGAGCTAAAGGCCCTGGTGCATCCCAGTCTACAGATGACCCGGTGCGCGCTGATGTCGTGGAAGAGGGATAGGCTGAGGGCGGCACGCGTTGTGCACAGCCGACAAGGCTGCCCGCGTCGCTTCCCGTTTCATTGGCATGACCTGCCAGCTTGACGAAAGGCTCCCCGTGACTGTGCACGACCAGGATCCGTATTCCCAGGGCCCCCTCGACAGCGATCCGGAAGAGACGGGCGAGTGGCAGCAGTCGCTCGACGAGCTCGTCGACGCCAAGGGTCACGGCCGTGGCCGCGAGATCATGCTCAGCCTGCTCAAGCGCTCGAAGGAGCTGCACCTGGGCGTGCCGATGGTCCCGACCACCGACTACATCAACACGATCGCGCCGGAGAACGAGCCCGAGTTCCCGGGTGACGAAGAGATCGAGCGCCGCTACCGTGCGTGGATCCGCTGGAATGCCGCGATCACGGTGCACCGCGCACAGCGCCCCGGCATCGGGGTCGGCGGGCACATCTCGACGTACGCGTCGTCGGCCGCTCTCTACGAGGTCGGCTTCAACCACTTCTTCAAGGGTGCGGACAACCCCGGCGGTGCCGACCAGATCTTCATCCAGGGCCACGCCTCCCCCGGAACCTACGCACGTTCCTTCCTCGAGGGACGGCTGAGCGAAGACCAGCTCGACGGGTTCCGTCAGGAGAAGTCGCACGCTCCGCACGGCATCCCCTCCTACCCGCACCCGCGTCTGATGCCGGAGTACTGGCAGTTCCCGACCGTGTCGATGGGCCTCGGTCCGATCAACGCGATCTACCAGGCGATGTCGAACAAGTACCTGGAGAACCGCGGCATCAAGGACACGTCTCAGTCGCACGTCTGGGCCTTCCTCGGCGACGGCGAGATGGACGAGGTCGAGAGCCGCGGTCAGCTGCAGGTCGCGGCCAACGAGGGTCTCGACAACCTCACGTTCATCGTCAACTGCAACCTCCAGCGCCTCGACGGCCCGGTGCGCGGCAACGGCAAGATCGTCCAGGAGCTCGAGTCGTTCTTCCGCGGTGCGGGCTGGAACGTCATCAAGGTCGTCTGGGGTCGCGAATGGGACGACCTGCTCGCCCGCGACACCGAGGGCGCCCTGCTCAACCTCATGAACGTCACGCCCGACGGTGACTACCAGACCTACAAGGCAGAGTCCGGAGCATACGTCCGCGAGCACTTCTTCGGCCGCGACGAGCGTGCCGCTGCCCTCGTCAAGGACTACTCCGACGACGAGATCTGGAACCTCAAGCGCGGTGGACACGACTACCGCAAGGTCTACGCCGCGTTCAAGGCCGCGACCGAGCACAAGGGCAAGCCCACCGTCATCCTCGCGAAGACCGTCAAGGGCTACGGCCTCGGTCCGCACTTCGAGGGCCGCAACGCGACCCACCAGATGAAGAAGATGACGCTGGACAACCTCAAGACGTTCCGCGACGCGATGCACATCCCGATCTCGGACGCCCAGC
Source organism: Actinomycetota bacterium (assembly GCA_037033305.1). Taxonomy (GTDB): domain Bacteria; phylum Actinomycetota; class Actinomycetes; order Actinomycetales; family Microbacteriaceae; genus Microbacterium. The sequence goes on from JAZBLP010000042.1 coordinate 23,474, forward strand.
TCGAGGAGAACCCGTACCTGCCCCCGTACTACAACCCGGGCCCGCAGGACGAGACGATCCAGTACATGCTCGAGCGTCGCCAGGCTCTCGGCGGCTACCTGCCCGAGCGCCGTTCCACGCACGTGGGGCTCTCGCTCCCCGACGACGCCGCCTACGCGCTTCCCAAGAAGGGCTCGGGCACGCAGGAGATCGCCACGACCATGGCGTTCGTCCGCCTGCTGAAGGACTTGCTGCGCTCGAAGGACTTCGGGCACCGCATCGTCCCGATCATCCCCGACGAGGCCCGCACGTTCGGTATGGACGCGTACTTCCCCTCGGCGAAGATCTACAACCCGAACGGCCAGCACTACACCTCGGTCGACCGTGAGCTCCTTCTTGCCTACAAGGAGAGCCCGCAGGGCCAGATCGTGCACGTCGGCATCAACGAGGCGGGCGCCCTCGCGGCGTTCACCGCGGCCGGCACGTCGTACGCCACGCACGGCGAACCGCTGATCCCGATCTACCTCTTCTACTCGATGTTCGGCTTCCAGCGCACCGGCGACGCCCAGTGGGCCGCCGGCGACCAGATGGCCCGCGGATTCATCATGGGCGCCACCGCAGGCCGCACCACCCTCACGGGTGAGGGCCTGCAGCACGCCGACGGTCACTCGCACCTGCTCGCCGCCACCAACCCGGCGACCATCTCGTACGACCCGGCCTACGGCTACGAGATCGCGCACATCATGCGCTCCGGTCTCGAGCGCATGTATGGCGGCGACCACGAAGACCCGAACGTCATGTACTACATCACGCTCTACAACGAGCCGATGGTGATGCCGGCCGAGCCGGAGAACGTGGACGTCGACGGCATCGTGCGCGGCATCCACCGCATCTCCGTCGGCGAGGGCGAGGGACCGCGTGCCCAGCTCTTCGCCTCGGGCGTCGGACTCCCCTGGGCTCTCGAGGCACAGGAGCTGCTGAAGAACGACTGGGGCGTGATCGCCGATGTCTGGTCGGTCACCTCGTGGACCGAGCTGCGCCGCGACGGCCTCGCCGCCGACGAGCACAACTTCCTGCACCCCGAAGAAGAGCCGCGCACGGCGTACCTCACGCAGAAGCTGCAGGGCGCCGAGGGTCCCGTGGTCGCCGTGAGCGACTTCATGCACGCCGTGCAGGATCAGATCCGTCCGTGGGTCCCGCAGCGTTTCGCGACGCTCGGTGCCGACGGCTTCGGCTTCTCCGACACTCGTGCAGCCGCTCGTCGCTTCTTCAAGATCGACGGCCCGTCGATCGTCGTCCGCACGTTGCAGTCGCTCGCCGAAGACGGGGTCGTCGACCGCTCTCTCGCCGCGCAGGCCATCCAGAAGTACAGCCTGCTCGACGTGAACGCCGGCACCAGCGGCAACGCGGGCGGCGAAAGCTGAGTCATCGGTGACGGGTTCCTCTTCGCGCGGCATGGACAAGTCCGCCACGCTCACCTGGCTGCGCCGGATCTCCGGTGACATCGCCTCGGTGACGATCAAGCGCCTCGAAGACACCCTCCCGTGGTACGCCGACATGCCACCAGCTCGCCGCTCTGCGGTCGGGCTGGTGGCCCAGGCGGGCATCACCTCGTTCATCCAGTGGTACGAGGATCCGACGTCGACGCCGTGGATCGCCGCCGACATCTTCGCGGCGGCGCCGCGCGAGCTGCTCCGCAGCGTCAGCCTGCAGCAGACCCTGCAGCTGATCCGTGTCACCGTCGAGGTGACGGAGGAGCGGGTCGCAGGTCGCGGCGCAGATCTCCGCGAGGCGATCCTCCTCTACTCTCGCGACGTGGCCTTCGCCGCGGCCGACGTCTACGCCCGCGCCGCTGAGGCCCGCGGTCTCTGGGATGCCAGGCTCGAGGCCCTCGTCGTCGACTCGATCCTCACCGGCGAAGCCGATGAAGAGCTGCCGAGTCGGATCGCAGCCCTGGGTTGGCACGGACACGGCGAGGTCGCGGTGCTGGTCGGCACCACGCCCCCGCAGTTCGATGTCGATCTGGTCCGTCGCACGGCGCGCAAGCTCGCGGTCGACGTGCTGATCGGCGTGCAGGGCTCGCGCCTCGTGCTCGTCATCGGGCGCGCACGCGTTGCCGGTCAGGAACTGGCAGAGGGTGAGGAGGAGGAGCTGGGCTTCGAAGAGATCGCGACGCGGCTCGAGCCCTCCTTCGGTCCGGGCTACGTCGTGCTCGGCCCCGCAGTCGCCGCGCTCGTCGACGCGAGCCAGAGCGCACGGGCAGCCCTCGCCGGATTCGCCGTGGCGCGGGCCTGGCGGAGCGCTCCCCGGCCCGTCGATGCGGACGATCTGCTTCCGGAGCGTGCCCTGGCGGGTGACCCGCTCGCCAAGCAGACGCTGATCGAGCGCATCTACCGACCGCTGCAGGCCCATTCGACAGACCTCGTGACGACGCTCTGGAGCTACCTCGACAACGGTCGCTCACTCGAGGCGACCGCCCGCGAGCTGTTCGTTCACCCGAACACTGTGCGATATCGCCTGAAGCGCGTCAGCGAGGTCATCGGCTGGGACGCCACGGGCCCCCGTGAGGCCCTGATCCTGCAGACGGCGCTCATCCTCGGTTCGATCGGCGCCGCCGAGCAGGTGCGACGTCGTCCGCCGGTGCGGCGCCCCTCACGCTGATCCTGCGCCGACCGCCATTCAGCTGTACGCCACACACAAGGGTTCTTCGGAATCTTGTGATGGATCATCCACCACTTCTCGCAGATCGTTGGCAGACTGGGGTGGTGATCGTCGTCGTATGCCCCGGACAGGGCTCGCAGACCCCCGGTTTCCTCTCCCCCTGGCTCGAGCTGGACGGCGTGACGGAGACTCTCGCCGCGTACTCGGAGGCCGCAGAGGTCGACCTCGAGCAGCACGGAACGGTGTCGGATGCTGACACGATCCGCGACACGCGCATCGCTCAGCCGCTGATCGTCGCCGCGTCCCTCATCGCGGCCGCCGCCCTCACCGCTCGCGCGGGGCGCCGAGCAGACGGCGTCGCCGGACACTCCGTCGGCGAGATCGCCGCCCTCGTCACCAGCGGCGTGATCGATCCCGCGACCGGCATGCGCCTCGTCGGCATCCGTGGTCGTGCGATGGCCGACGCGGCCGCACAGACTCCGACCGGCATGAGCGCCGTGCTCGGCGGCGACGAGGACGCCATCCTCACGCGTCTGAGCGAGCTCGGTCTCTCTCCTGCCAATTACAACGGCGGGGGGCAGCTCGTCGTGGCCGGCGAGCTCGCCGGCCTCGACGCCCTCGCGACAGAGCCGGTCAAGGGAACCCGTGTCATCCCTCTGCAGGTGGCGGGCGCGTTCCACACCTCGTTCATGGGACCGGCGGTCGCCGCACTGCGAGACGCCGTGTCGACCGTGACCCCCGCAGATCCTGACATCACGCTGTGGACCAACCGCGACGGGTCGGTCGTCGATGACGGTTCGCAGGCTCTGACCTACCTTGTCGACCAGGTCTCGTCGCCCGTGCGCTGGGACCTGTGCATGGCCTCGTTCGCCGATCAGGGCATCACCGGCCTGATCGAACTCGCGCCGGCGGGTGCGCTGACCGGCCTCGCCAAGCGCGGCCTGCGCGGCGTACCGACCGTCGCCGTGAAGACCCCCGATGATCTCGACGCAGCCGTCGCGCTGCTGAACGGAGAAGCCGCATGAGCCCCACCCTGAACCAGATCACCGGGCCCGCTTACACCCGCATCTACTCGTTCGGTGCTGCGCGCGGCGAGAACGCCGTGCCCAACGACGACCTCATCGGCCCCATCGACTCGAGCGACGAGTGGATCCGCCAGCGCACCGGCATCGTGACCCGTGCCCGCGCGGACAAGGGCACCGACGCGATCGATCTCGCCGCGATCGCCGCCGCTGAGGCGATCGAGAAGTCGGGCGTCCCCGCCGACCAGGTCGACCTCGTGATCGTCGCCACCATCAGCAACCCGAAGCAGTCGCCGTCGGTGTCCGCGATCGTCGCCGACCGCGTCGGCGCCAACCCCGCCGCGGCATACGACGTGAACGCTGCGTGCGCGGGCTACGCCTATGCGATCACCCAGGCGGATGCGCTGATCAAGTCGGGCGCCGCCCGCTACGCGCTCGTGATCGGAACCGAGAAGCTGTCCGACGTCGTCGATCCGACCGACCGCAGCATCTCGTTCCTCCTGGGCGACGGTGCAGGTGCGGCACTCATCGGCCCGAGCGACACGCCGGGCATCGCCCCCGCCGTGTGGGGATCGGACGGATCGAAGGCCGACGCCGTGGGCATGAATGCGACGCTCACCGAGTTCCGTGACGGCGAGGTGCCGTGGCCGACCCTTCGCCAGGAGGGCCAGACGGTCTTCCGCTGGGCCGTGTGGGAGATGGCCAAGGTCGCCCGCGAGGCTCTCGACAAGGCCGGCGTCGAGCCGACGGATATCGCCGCGTTCATCCCGCACCAGGCGAACATGCGGATCATCGACGAGTTCGCGAAGCAGCTGAAGCTTCCGGAGAGCACGGTGATCGCCCGGGACATCGAGACCACCGGCAACACGTCGGCGGCCTCTATCCCGCTGGCGAGCCACCGCCTGATGGCCGAGCACCCCGAGCTCTCGGGGGGCCTCGCACTGCAGATCGGCTTCGGCGCGGGGCTCGTGTTCGCCGCTCAGGTCGTCGTCCTCCCCTGACAACGCCCCGATTTCCCTAGACTGTTCCACGGTTCCGAATACAACCCGTAAGAAAGAGGAAGACCACATGGCTTTCACCAACGATGAGGTCCTCGCTGGCCTCGCAGAGCTCATCACCGACGAGACCGGCATCAACGCCTCCGAGGTCGCCCTCGAGAAGTCGTTCACGGACGACCTCGACATCGACTCGATCTCGATGATGACGATCGTCGTCAACGCCGAGGAGAAGTTCGGCGTCACCATCCCGGACGACGAGGTCAAGAACCTCAAGACCGTCGGCGACGCCGTCAACTTCATCGTCGCAGGCCAGGAGTAATCCACGCAGGATGCCACCCCCGCATCCGCGGGGCGTGGCATCCTCCGCCTTGCCCGCCCTCTGCTCGACCCGCCTGACAAGGAACCACACATGACCAAGCGCATCGTCGTCACCGGCATCGGCGCCACGTCCGCCATCGGCGGGACAGCCCCCGAGAACTGGACGAACCTGCTCGCAGGCAAGTCCGGCACCCGCACGCTCGAGCACGACTGGGTGCAGCAGTACGAACTCCCCGTGACCTTCGCCGCCGAGGCGATCGTCCGCCCCGAGGAGGTCCTGCCCCGCCACGAGGCGAAGCGGCTCGACCCGTCGTCGCAGTTCGCGCTCATCGCGGCACGCGAGGCCTGGGCGGATGCCGGATCCCCCGAGGTCGCACCCGAGCGCCTCGGTGTCGACTTCGCCACCGGGATCGGCGGCCTCTGGACGCTCCTCGACGCATGGGACACCCTGCGCGAGAAGGGACCTCGCCGGGTCATGCCCCTGACCGTTCCGATGCTGATGCCGAACGCCGCGGCCGGAAACCTGTCGCTGCAGTTCCAGGCTCGTGCTTACGCGCAGACCGTCGTCAGCGCGTGCGCATCCAGCACCGAGTCGATCATCCACGCCTTCCACCACCTGCAGAACGGTCTCGCGGATGTCGTGATCGCGGGTGGCACCGAATCCGCCATCCACCCGATCACGATGGCCTCGTTCGCCTCGGCGCAGGCCCTGTCGCGTCGCAACGACGACCCGGCCACCGCCTCGCGCCCCGGCGCGATCGACCGCGATGGCTTCGTGATGGGCGAGGGCGCTGCGGCGCTGATCCTGGAGACCGAGGAGCACGCGCAGGCGCGCGGGGCCAAGATCTACGGTTACGTGCTCGGCGGCGGCGTCACGGCAGACGCCTACCACATCACGGGCAACGACCCCGAGGGCAACGGTGCCGCGCGTGCCGTGACCCAGGCTCTCGACGAGGCCGGCATCAGCGCCGACCAGGTCGCCCACATCAACGCCCACGCGACGTCGACCCCGGTCGGCGACCCCAACGAGTATGTCGCGCTCAAGAAGGTCTTCGGGGACCGGATCGACGAGATCCCCGTGTCGGCGACGAAGGCCTCGACGGGGCACCTGCTCGGCGGCACCGGCGCCCTCGAGGCGATCTTCTCGCTGCTCGCCCTGCGCGACCGCGTGGCACCGCCGACCATCAACATGACCGAGCCCGACCCGGCCGTGCCGTTCAAGCTCTCAGGCGAACCGCAGCCCCTCGGTGACGGTCAGCTCTACGCCATCAGCAACTCGTTCGGCTTCGGCGGACACAACGCCGTCGCCGTGTTCGCGAGCGCCGACTGACCCACGCAGCGAGAGAACGGCCCCCGGGTGATCCCGGGGGCCGTTCTCGTCGGTACTGGTGCCTCTACGCGCGGGCGAGCTGCCGTGAGCGAGCCGTGCGCAGCCGCGTCGTCCAGGGCAGGAACCAACCGATGAGTGGCCCCACTCCGAACGCGAAGAGAACGGTTCCCACGCCCACCGGTCCACCGAGGAGGAAACCGATCAGCAGCACGCTGCCCTCGATCAGGGTGCGGACGAGCCAGACCGGCCACCCTGTTCGCCCCACGAGCCCGGTCATGAGGCCGTCCCGCGGGCCGGGACCGAAGTCCGCGGCGATGTAGAGCCCGGTGGCGAATGCGAGCAGCAGCAGACCCGCCACGAACATCGGTGCGCCCACCCAGATCGACGGGGGCGCGGGGAGCACGAACAGCGCGAGATCCGCACTCGGTCCGACCAGCAGCGCATTGAGGAGCGTGCCGAGACCGACGCGCTGCCGCAGCGGAATCCACAGCAGCAGCACCAGCACGGACACGAGCACCGTCACCACCCCGTAGCCGATGCCCGCCTTGCCCGCGATACCGAGAGCGAGCACATCCCAAGGCGCGACGCCGATGCCTCCGCGCACCATCAGACCGAGGGCCACGCCGTAGAGGAAGAGCCCGACGAGCAGCTGGATCATGCGCTCGACGACGTCGCGTCGGCTGGTGGCTGCGATGGGGAGGAAGACGGAACGGAGCTGCATTGTTCCATCGTGGCCCTGCTCGCTGCCGCGACACCGAGGCCAGTCGAAGAAAAGTGGCCTGCCGATATCAGGCCACTTTGCGGCATGCTGGAGGAATGACCTCCCGACTCGTCGAGCAGCTCGGTGCCCAGAGCGTCGCCGGAGCGACCGCCGTCTCGCTGGCTGAGCAGATCCGCGCGCTGATCCTCGACGGCCGGCTGACCGTCGGGGAACGGCTTCCCAGTGAGCGGGCGCTCGCGCTCGAGCTGCGGCGTTCGCGCTCGACCACGACCCGCGTGTACGGGCTCCTCGAGGATGACGGCTATGTCTCACGGATGCAGGGCGGAAGCACACGAGTGGCGCTGCCGCACAGGCCGGTTCCTGTCACGAACGACGCGGATGATGATGCGATAGACCTGTCCATCGCCTCGATGGACTCGACGCCCGGTCTGTACGACGCCACAGTGAGGTCTCTCCCCCGACTCGCCGCCCTCCGCGGCACGAGCGGATACTCGCTTCGGGGGCTGCCCGAGCTGCGAGAGGCGGTCGCACAGCGCTTCACCGAGCGGGGAGTCGAGACCGACGCAGACGAGATCATCATCACGTCCGGCGCCCTCAACGCGTTCAACCTCATCCTCGCCTCGATCGGACGGCGTGGAGAGCGAGCGCTGGTCGAGCAGCCGACTTTCCCCCACGCCCTCGAAGCCCTCCACCGGCACGGGTACAGGCTGCTCCCGACCCCCGTCGACGTCACCGGATGGGATGAGCGTCACGTCACCGACACGCTCCTGCGCAGTCGCCCGCACGTCGCCTACCTGATCCCCGATTTCCACAACCCGACCGGAGCGACGCTGAGCGACGCCGAGCGATCCCGCATCGCGACGACGGCACGGAACTCGGGAACGCATGTGATCGTCGACGAGACCACCGCCGAGCTCGACATCGACCGAGGATGGTCACCGCTTCCGATGGCCGCGTTCAGTCCGCAGATCATCACAGTCGGCTCGATGTCGAAGATCGCGTGGGGTGGACTCCGCATCGGCTGGATCCGAGCCGAGCGCTCGCTCATCAGCCGACTGCTCGCGACCCGACCGTCCTTCGAGCTGGGCACCGCACTGCTCGAGCAGTGCATAGCCGTCGAGCTCCTCCAGGACATGCCCGCACTCACTGCGCATGTCACGGCGCGTCTGCGAGCCGGCAGAGCCGCGGTGGCCACGGGGCTCGGAAGCATCGGCGGACTGTCCATGCCGCCGACGAGCGGCGGTCTCTCCGCCTGGGTCGACCTGGGCGCTCCGATATCGACGTCGCTCTCACTCGCGGCACGCGACCGTCAGCTGATCCTTCCGCCGGGTCCGCGGTTCACCACGGGAGGAGTGCTGGAGCGACGCGTGCGGATCCCGATCACGCTTCCGCCCGACCGAATGGCGGAGGCCATGGGACGCCTGAGCCTCGCGTGGCACGACGTCTCGGCGGGCGGATCCTCGCTGCCCCGCGAGCTGGCGAGTTCAGCCGTCATCTGAGAGCAGACGAGGACCCCGTCCCTGATGTGCAGGGGCGGGGTCCTCGTGATGTATGGAACGGGGATTCGCCTTCTCAGCGTCCGGGATCGCTCGCCGGCATCCGATACTCGCGCCTCCCCGTTCCAGGTCTGTGGGCGGCCGCCTAGCCGACCTTGTGCAGCCACACGACACGCGCGTCATCGCTCGCATGGCGGAACGGCTCGAGCTCCTCGTCCCAGGCAGAGCCGAGCGCGATGTCGAGTTCGCGCTGCAGTTCCGTCGCACTGCCGGCCGCGATCTCCATCGCGTATCGGATGCGGTCCTCGCCGATGACGATGTTCCCGGCCGCATCGGTCTGGGCGTAGTGGATGCCGAGGTCGGGCGTGTGCAGCCAGCGCCCGCCGTCACTACGAGGAGTCGGATCCTCGGTCACCTCGAAGCGGAGATGCTCCCAGCCGCGGATCGCGGTCGCCAAAGCAGCGCCCGTGCCGACCGGGCCGTCCCAGTAGAACTCGGCGCGGCGTGCGCCATCGAGAACGGGCTGGTCGCTCCAGTCGAAGTTCACCGCACGACCGATGGCGCGCCCGACCGCCCATTCCAGGTGCGGGCAGAGCGCGCGAGGTGCAGAGTGGATGAACACCACTCCGCGTGCGT
>JAZBLP010000043.1:0-32419 GCA_037033305.1 Actinomycetota bacterium
GGCGAGTTACCCAAGCGGCCAAAGGGATCTGACTGTAAATCAGACTGCTCAGCATTCGGGGGTTCGAATCCCTCACTCGCCACCACGGGGTATTCGCGTATCTAGAGGGTCCGCGTTCGCGTATCTCAACAAGACCAGCACACAGAAGAAGAGCCGCCGAGAATCTCGGCGGCTCTTTTCTGTCTCACCCTTGCACGGAAGGTGCCCCGCCGCGCCGGGAGGCACCTTCGGCCGCTTGATCCTAGTTCACACCCGAACAGAGACCTTGTCGTCGGTTGGGCAAGGTCTCTGTCTCATGTTGAGCGGCGGGCACCGCGGTAGTGAAAACCATTGGCGACTGGCTGTTGATGCTGCGCATTGAGACGGCCGGAGGGATGTTCTCCCTGGTGAGCTCAGAGGACGTCTTCGCGGAGACGGTGTGCCACCTCCGCAGAAGAGTCCGGACAAACGCGGAGAGTTCGGCGGCCACGGCCTGCAACGCCCGCTACCTTGTTCCGAACGACAAGGGCTACCACGTAGGAGAAAGGCCCCCATGGAAGATCAATTCCACCCTGCCACCGGTGTTCCCGGCAACGGCCCGGTGCGCGGCGACAGCGATGCATTGACGGCTCCTGAGCAGGCGGGCGAGTCGTCGCCCAGTGAGCCATATGCCGCGCCACCAAACAAGCCCGCGGAGCCGGGTGAGTCGCCGGCCGGGTACAGCTCGCCGCATGGGCGACCACTGGACGACGCGCCTTCGCGCCGGTCAGGTGGCGCGAGGGTCGCGGTCTGGGTTCTGAGCGCGGCGCTCGTCCTCCTGCTTGCCGGGGGTACCTGGCTGACCTTGCAATACCTTGCCGCGCAGGATCAGATTGTGGAGCAGAAGAACGAGATCGAGAAGCAGCGCGAGCTCATCGAAAAGAAGGAGTCTTTCGGCGCCGCCATGGGTGCGTTGATGACGACGACGGCGAAGTTCGACGGGGTGCTCACCGCTTCGGTCGTCCCGTGGGGAACGTATGAGGGCCTGGTCGAGCGCGCATGGACTTACCGCTGGGACGCAGAGCGGCTCGCGGACGCCACCGATCAGGTCGAGTTCGAGACTCAGCAGCTCGAGCAGACCTGGGCCGCGGCGCAGCTCGAGGTGGGGTCGAACGCATCAGCGACCGCCTACGAAGCGGCGATCGATAGTCTCGGCGGCGGGTTCGTGCGCTCGGTGCTCGACAACGAGTCGTGCGGCGGCGAAGAATCAGTCCTGGGCTGCGTGTATGACAACGACCCGTTCGTGGTCCACTTCGATGCGGCCGAGAACACTCAGCCGTTCATGACCGACGAGATCCGTACCGGTATCGCATATCATGAGTTCGCTCATGTGTTGCAGTTCACCAACCCTGAGGCGTCCGAGGTCGCAGTGGCGGCCTTCGGCGGAGACTGGGAAGTCATGGCGGACTGCTTCGCGCTGACCTACCTGCCCGGTTGGGCTCTCGATCACGTCGTCTGGACGAGCTCGTACGAGTACTGGGATGTCAGCATTGGCTACGGCGTGACCTGCTCAGAACCTCAGCGACAGACAGTGCGCGACTGGTACGGTCAGCTCGGCGTGCAACCGCAGACCCTCGGGACAGAACCCTGAGCGAACACGATTCTGTCCGCGTTGCCATGGTCGTCCTTGTAGGTGTCGCGGCTCCAGTCGAGGAACCACTGTGAAGTCTCAGGACATCGTGAATGGCTGAACCCCCGGGATCGGGGGTTCAGCCGTTTTCGCGTGGTCGTTCTTGAGGGTCGAGTGTGCATCCGGCGGGGAGTTCGCCGGTGTCGCGGTTGTCGGTGGTGTCGTCGTCGTGGACGAGGCAGATGTGCCGGTGCCGGTGCCGGTGCCGGTGCCGGTGCCGGTGCGGGTGCCGGTGCGGGTGCGTCCGACACCGAGGTGGAGAAGGATGCCGGTATCTCAGAATGCAAAACGGTCGCTCGGCAAGGCTTCCCTAGGAGCGCATCCGCCTGCGCGCTCGCTCATAAGAGCCCTCTGAACTGGATGAATATGGCCCGTGTCCAGCGGTGCTCCGGGAGAGCCCGGGCCAGCTTGTGTGGCGGGTCTTCCCCCTGCGGGCGTGTGTCCCCCAATTGGCGGACAGACGCCCGCATTGCGCGCAGCTAGAAAGAACCCGAGGCCTCATCCACTCATCGCATCTCAGGCAAGGAGAACCACTGTGAAGAAGAAGACCGGCGCCATCACTGCAGCTGCCGCAGCCGTCCTGATGGTCGGCCTCGGAGTCGCCCCCGCACACGCGGCGACATGCAACACCGGAAACATGTGCTCGTATGACGCCAATAGTTACGGCGGGACGACGTGGCAGGGCGGCAACGGCGACTTCGTAGAAGTGCCCGACGACGTCACCAACTCCGCGCAGAACAAGACCAGCAAGAACTACAACGCGAAGAACAACACCGCGTTCGGTCAGGAGGAGACGCTGGCATACATCCCCGCCGGCGCGAGCGTGAGCAGCTTCAGCGGCAACAACAACAAGATCGACCACTACCGCAAGGCTTGAGCACACCTTCATGACGCGCATCAACTCTCGAGTCCAGGCCCGCAACCTCATCATGGTTGCGGGCCTGGGGTTGGTCTTACTTCTTGCCGGTTGCACCGGAACGACAGACACAGGGGACAGCTCCGAGGAAACACTCGATGCCGCGTCCACCCTCACGGCGTTCCCGCCGGAGATCAGCATCGCCCAAGCGCTCAGCGTTCAGGAATGCGTGCGCGCGGCCGGGTTGAACATGCCGTTCGACTCGGATGCTGCGCAGTCCACCCCGCTGTCCTATGGGTTGTCGAACCTGTTCGCGTCCGCAGACGAAGCACGGCGGACGGGATACGCCACGACCATCAGCGACGGCACGGATGTCGTCAGCGAGTGGGAGAAATCATTGAGCAGCAGCGACCGTGAGAAGTACTACAGCGCCCTGTTGGGCCCCGACGGTTCGGAGCAGATCGAAGTCAGCCTCGACAACGGCATGAAGCTCTCCACTTCCAAAGAAGGCTGCATCGCCGAAGCCCAGACAGCGTTGTACGGCTCGGTCGAGGACGCGCTCGCGTTCACGGGTCTTGTGAACGAATACCTGTCGACCGCAGGTGATGCCGGCAACGAACGTGACGCTCAGGTGTCCGCGCTCGCACCCGACTACGAGAAGTGCATGTACGCGCAGGGCTATGACGTCACCGACTTCGACGCCCCCGCTCTCGCGCAGGAACTTTTCGGGACCTACCGCGCCCCCGGGGAAGCCCCCAGTCCCGAGGAGCAGGCGCTGGCGGAAGCTGACTTCGATTGCCAGACCGAGGTGGACCTCCGCGCCACTGTCGCTTCCACCTTCGCGAGCCAGTCCGCCGACTGGTTGAAAGCCAACGAGGGGAGGCTCCTAGCGATGCAGGAGGAGCTGAAGCTCGTGAAGCAGCGAGCTGTTGACATCATCAATGGGTGACATGAAGCAGCGAGCGCGCGCATCAGCTCTCATCGGCGTGACCTCGGTCGTCACGGCGCTGCTCATCGCAGTCGCCTCGGTGGGGGTGCTGGTCGTCATCGGTGTCGGTAACTTCCAGGCCACCCAGGCAACGGACGAAGCACCCGTCGACGTAATCGCATCCGTCGAGACGGGAACAGTGCAGAAGACTGTGTCAGCTGATGTGCACACGAGACCCCTGTCGACCTTGGACATCCCTTCAGCGCAATTCGGCACCGGGATCGTCACTGGCGTCGCCCCGGCGACCGTTGACGACGGCGGGGTGCTGCTGAGCGTGAGCGAACAACCGGTGATCGTGATGCAAGGGGCACTTCCCGCGTACCGCAACCTGGCTGAGGGCGCGGAAGGCGGAGATGTCGCCCAGCTGCAGGAGTACCTCCGCCGAAACGGCCTCACCATCAACGACAAGGCGGGCGTGTTCGGCCCTTCCACCGCCGGTGCCCTGTTCGAGCATTACAAGAGTCGGAACTTTGCCGTCGTCACGGCCGACGGCGCACCCGCTGAGAACTGGCGAGACACGGGCCTTCCACTGTCTCGGTATGTGTTCGTTGCATCGACACCCGTCTCCGTGGGAACGGACTGCGGGCGTGTGGGACAAACCGCGGACAGTATGAAATGCGTCCTGAACTCTCAAGGCGTGGCCGTTGCCGTAGCCAGCGACGCCGACCAGGATCTCACCGGCCTTCCCCTGACCCTGTCGACGTCCTCCGGTGCGGAGATTTCGGCGACAATCGGTGATCCGACAACGCCCATCCTGGACGACTCGGATGCGGAGGAAGGAACCGAAACGAGCGACACGCGACGCTGGTACTTACTCGACGGTGTGCCTTCCGAGGCGCAAGGTGACCTCGGGGAAACTGCGGAGGTCGTCGTCGAAAGCTCGCCCGCGGACGCGCTGCGGGTCCCCTCGACCGCGATCCGTGAAACAGCCGAAGCAGAGACGTTCATACTGGAGCCCTCATCGGGGTCCGACAGGGGGGACCCAGACCGTACTCACCCCGTCGAGGTCACGCTGTGCGCGGGCGGATACTGTGCGGTCAGCGGCGAGGGGATCGTCGACGGAATGAAGGTCATCCTCCTTGGCTGAGATCACTGCCCTCGTCACCGCGGAGAATGCGCGCCGAGTGTTCGAGCCGGGGGAGCAGGGGGTCAAGTCTGCGACATTCACCATCGAAGCGAGCACGTCTGTCGCCATTGTGGGGCCCAGCGGATCTGGCAAGACAACGCTGCTCAGCATGTTAGGCATGTTGGAGACGCCCACCGGCGGCAAGCTCGACATCCTTGGACGCGACGCCCTCTCGGTGTCGCCGCGTGCTGTCGCTCAGGCTCGGCGGGCGGAGATTTCTTTCATCTTTCAGGCGTTTCACCTCGTACCCCACCTGACTGTCGAAGAAAACGTGACGCTTGGGCTGCACCAGCAGGAGGAAAAGCCGGCCTCCCGACGGGCGCGGGTCCGCGCGCACCTCTCAGCGCTCGGCCTCACCAATCACAGTGGCGCCTACCCGAGGACCCTATCCGGAGGAGAGCAGCAGCGCGTAGCGATAGCCCGAGCACTCGTCCGTGAACCACGCCTTCTACTCTGCGACGAGCCCACCGGCAACCTGGACAGCGCGAACGGCGCAATAGTAGTCGACGCTTTGCTCTCCTCTGTGTCACCGACCACCGCGGTCGTCATCGTCACCCATGACGAAGATCTTGCTGCGCGATGCATGCGACGGATACGCGTCAGGGACGGTCTGGCCGAGAGCGTCGCCTGGTGAGCGGCACGGTGCGTCTGGCGGTGAAATCCGTCATCCGACGGTGGCGACGAAACCTCATCTCCCTCGTTGTCGTCGCCGCAGGCGTCGCCGCGGTCGTCATTCCGTCATCGCTGGCTGTCGGCTCCTCCGAGGCAGTCACCGCACGTTTGGAATCAGCCACGAGTTCCCGCATCACCGTGCTGCTCCCTGCAACTTCGTGGGACACCGCGGAGGCAACCCTCCTCGGCGCGCTGGACGCCCAACCGCAGATCGTTGACGCGGGTACCCTCGTGCCCCCGGACCGCACCAACGGTTCCGTCGTCATAACGAACCCGAGGACGGATCGGAGCGTCGAGTCAGCCATCGGCGTGGCTACACCCAGCGGACTGCGCACGGGCGGTGCGACGGTGAAGTCGGGCGGCCTCGGCGTGGACGGAGTGATCTCCGGCGAGGAGAGCGTCGTCTACCTCGGTACTCGAGTCGCGCGTGAGTTGGAGTACGCGGATGTGGCAGCTGGCTCCGTCCTCATCGACGGGCGGAAGTTCACGGTCATCGGGATCATCGCCAGCGACGAAGCGTGGATGTCGGCGAGCGTCGTGTTCCCCCCGGCCTCCGCTGCGACGGCCGGGTACCTGCCGGACAACCGCGTGCTCACTGTGTCGACCGAGGGCAACGTGACCGAACGCCTGCAACAGCGAATCGCACTCGCCGTAGCGCCCGCGGCCCCCGACTCGGTCACCGTGCTCAGCTCACCGAGTGCACAAGAACTACGCGCCGAGATTCTGAACAGAGGCAGCAGCCTCACTGGGCTCGTCGGGATTATCGCCGGCGCCACCGCATTCCTCACGCTTGCCGCCACGACCTTCGCTTCGCTGACGGAACGACGTCGAGAGATGGGCTTGTACCTCGCCCTGGGGTACACCCGGTCTTTCGTGTCCGGCCAGATCGTCGTGGAGGGCACCGTCGTGGGTGTACTCGGAGGGGTCGTCGGTTTCCTTGTCGGCACACTCGTCGCAGCCGCGGTCAGCGCAGGGTCCTACCCGATGTTCATCCTGCCGACGATCCTGATCGTCCTGCCCGGGGCCGCAGCGCTGTTGGGGTGCATCAGCGCGCTCATCCCCGCATGGGCCGCGACTCGAGTTTCCCCGAGCGAGTTGTTGCGAGCCTGAGGTGGGCGGCCGGCGTGATGCACGAACACTCGTGCAAGGGCTATGAGTGTGCCGCCGGCACTGTCCCGGAGCCGAGGTCGGGCTGAGGAAGATGGGGTCCATGTCAACCCCACTCAATAGGGTGGCGCCAGGCGCGGTACGACGCCCGATGCAGCTAGCGGGGCGTGCTCGCGGCGTCAGGGCGTCGTTCGTGAAGACGCGCACTTCGCCGCTCTCCATCAGCACAGGGCAAGCCTTCATGCCCACGGAGCCGCGGGTCGTCGGGTGCTGCGGGTACTTGTATTCGAGGTAGCCGCGCCCCGGCGCGCTCACATCTCGGGGACCAGGACGCGGTCGATGGTGTGGATCACTCCATTGTTCGCTGTGATGTTCACCCGCCACAGCACCAGGGCCGGGTCGCGCAGCGTCGGTGTCTCGTCGCGCAGGAAGACGGCGCGCGGTCGGACGGTCCCGCCGTTGGCCATGGTGAGGGACTTGGACGTGATCACCGTGATAGGGCCCAGCTTCTTGCCCGCGACGACGTGGTACAGCAGGATGTTGGTGATCTGCTCGGTGGTGAAGGCGGTCGTGAGCGTGGTGAGAGCCGCCGCCTCAGACGCGGGTGCGGTGCCCGTCAGGTCTGACACCAGGCGCAGGAAGGCTCGATCGTTCGGGGCGAAGACCGTGAACGTTCCGCCCGGATCGGCGAGCGTGCTGTCGAGACCGGTGGCGAGCGCCGCCTGGACGAGAAGGTCGTAGTCATTCGCGTTGCCGTCTGGGGCGCCTCCCCCTGAGGCAGCGACGAGAACATCCACGATGTTCCCCGAAGAACGTGAGGTCTCGACAGCCTGCGCGGGCGCGGCGGTCAGGGCGAGGGCGAGTGCGGCTACCCCTGCGAGGGAGGCCCGGATCTTTCCAGTCATCGTTCAACTCCAGTGTCGATCGAAGTCACGGCAAGGGTCGTGACACAGGGTTATTCCGCTGGTCCCCGTCGTTTGGATGCACTCGCCGCGATCATTTTCTGAGCATGATCAGCGGGCGGCGACGACTTTCTGGACTGCATGCAAAAACATGTGGACAGAGTGATCCGGTGCGCGCATAATCACTTCAACATCACTGGACCAGCGAAGGAGCATCCCATGAGTGATGAGAAGGAAACGTCCCGACTGTTCTCCGAGGCATCGGGTCCGAGCGGAGCATCGATCACCGACTGGACGGATCTCGGCCGCGAGATGTGGGCCTATCTGACGGGCCGTGGAGCAGCCGTCAACTACACGTTCGAGGACATGACGGTGGAAGTGCCGCGGGATATCGGGCCGGATGCACCTCGAGCGACGTGGAAGTTCAACGGCACGCTGCGTGTGACGACCAGCGACAGTGAGTCCGGCGAGAGCCGGCCGGCCTGACGGCCTGCCACCATGATCCGTCTCGATATCGACCTGACGGTCGAACACGTCGCGCCAGACGGCGGGTCTCCGACTCGCTTCACGGTGCGTGCTGCGGGCCGGGAAGTGGTCATCTCGTTCGAGTCGACCACTGGCCTCACCGGCATGAGCCGCCGCGAGCTCACGCAGCTGGCACCTCTCGCGGATGCGCTGGTGCGACGGGGTCTCAGCATGCGAGTGGAGGGGCCGAAGGGCACCCTCGTTCAGCTCGGAAATGTCAGATCAGGGCCTCTCGGTCGGGCGGTTGCCGGGTCGCCTCACATCAGGCTCGGGCACCTGTCGACGCTGCTCTCCGAGGTGAAGCACCGCGACGATGGCAGCGGGTTCCGCCTCCCGGCCCCGCCGTCCACGCTCTTCCCCCTGTTCCCCACGCTGGCGCGCCGAGCGCCACGGCGGGTGACGACCACCCATTACCTTCCCGGATCCGGGCGACCCCGACTGATCTTCGCCGTCGGGAACGGAGACTGGAACACCACCAGACCACGAGAGTTCGATCTCCTTCCCGGACGCACGACGATCGGATCGGGGGTCGACGCCGATCTGCGCCTCGAGGGAGTGGAAGCGCTGCATGCCGAAGTCCGCCACAATGAGGACGACGAGTACGTCCTGTATTCGTTCGCTCCCACGGGCGGTGGGCGACCCAATCTGCCGCACAGCTCGGAGGACGCTCGGATCCTCCGCACCGGATCGCGGATCGAGATCGGATCCTGGCGGCTGGCGTTCTATCGTGAAGAGTTCGCCGATCACGGACGCCCCTTCGGAGGGCGTCAGGGCGGCGAATACGCCTTCCAGAAGCAGCAGCCTGTTCGCCCGCACGGATCGGGGGAACTCGGCTGACGAGACGCACACGAGAGATACCGGACATGACAGACGACACACGAATAGCGCAGCTCGAGAGGGAACACGTCGAACTCGTTCTCCGCCGGTTCGATCGCAGGGACGCCTGGGAACTGGGTCGCTCGATCGCCGAGCGCGCAGTGGCCGAGGGGCACCCGGTCGCCGTGGACGTGCGCACTTCGTCGGGGATCCTCTTTCACGCGTCTCTGCCGGGCGCGACGGCCGACAATGACGTCTGGGCGGCGAAGAAGGCGGCGACCGCCCTCAGGTTCGAGACCAGCACGGCACTGCTCGAAGCGCGCATCGAGAACGGCGGCCGGGATATGTACGAGCCGGGATGGCTCGATCCGGCCGTCTACGCCGTCGCCGGTGGTTCGGTACCCGTCCGCGTCGAAGGCGTGGGGGTCGTGGCGGTCGCCACCGTGTCGGGACTGCCCTCAGCCGACGATCACGACCTGGTGGTCGACGGCATCCGATCGCTGCAGCGTCAGGAGTCGTCTCAGTAGTCGGGATGCAACCGCAGACGCGACGCGACCTGCGCAGCCTGCTCGGCCGGCGTCAGCGCGATGTCGATCTCGATCGCCCGCTCGTCGGCCCCGAGGGGCTCGAGCGTCGCGAACTGCGAATCGAGCAGCGTCGCGGGCATGAAGTGCCCCTGACGGCGCAGCATCCTGTCGAGGATCAGCTCTCGCTTGCCGGCGAAATGCACGAACGTGACCGCATCCCGGCGCAGCACGTCACGGTAGCTGCGCCGCAGCGCGGAGCAGGTGACGATGCCGGGCTCGCCGGCATCGATGCGTTCGTCGATCCACTCGGCGATGCGGTCGAGCCACGGCCAGCGATCCTCGTCGTTCAGGGCGTGGCCGGCAGCCATCTTGGCGACGTTCGCCTCGGGATGCAGATCGTCGCCCTCTTCGAACGCCCAGCCGAGGCGACCGGCGAGCATGGCTGCGACGGTCGACTTGCCGGTGCTGGCGACGCCCATGAAGACGAGGACGGGTGCGTTGACGGACATCATGGCGCGCTCAGACGAACATGCTCAGGACGAGGACGCCGGCGAGACCCGTGACCGAGATGAGGCATTCGAGTACTGTCCATGACTTCAGAGTCTGCGGGATGCTGAGGCCGAAGTACTCCTTGATGAGCCAGAATCCCGCGTCGTTCACGTGCGACAGGAACACCGATCCGGAACCGATCGCCAGCACGAGCAGCGCGACCATGGGGGAGTCGAGGGTCTCGGTGAGCGGCTGCAGGATGCCGGCGGCGGTGATCGTCGCGACGGTGGCGGATCCCGTGGCGATGCGGATGACCACGGCGACCAGCCAGGCAAGGATCAGCACCGAGACGGACGACCCGGAGACGAACTCGGCGATCACATTGCCGATTCCCGTGTCGACCAGCACCTGCTTGAAACCGCCGCCCGCGCCGACGATCAGCAGGATGCCGGCGATCGGTCCGAGCGACGAGCCGACGATCTCGTTGATCTTCGTGCGGTCGAATCCGGCGCCGCGGCCGAGGATGAAGAATCCGGCGAGCACCGCGATGAGCAGCGCGATGACCGGCGTTCCGAGGAAGTCGAGTGCGACCTTCCAGGGGGCGTCCGAGCCTGCGGCCGAGATGTCGGCGACGGCCTTGGCGAGCATGAGGAACACCGGGAGCAGGATGCTGAAGAGCGTCGCGCCGAACGACGGGCGACGACGCTGCTCGATTCCCTCGTCCTCGTCCGTCACGAACAGCTCGGGGACGGGAACGTCGACCCACCGCTCGGCGAATCGGGCGAACAGCGGCCCCGAGATGATCACGGCCGGGATCGCGACGATCACACCGAAGGCGAGGGTGAGGCCGAGGTTGGCGCCGAGAGCGTCGATCGCCGCGAGCGGCCCGGGATGCGGCGGCACCAGGCCGTGCATGGCCGAGAGGCCGGCGAGCGTCGGGATCGCGATCCGCATGAGCGGCGCACCGGAGCGGCGCGCGACGAGGATGATGACCGGCACGAGGAGCACGAGGCCGACCTCGAAGAACATCGGCAGGCCGATGACCGCACCGATGAGTCCCATCACCCAGGGCAGTGAGCGCGCGCTCGCGCGACCGACGAGCGTGTCGACGATGCGGTCGGCACCGCCCGAGTCGGCGAGGAGCTTGCCGTAGATCGCGCCGAGAGCGATCAGGATCCCGACTCCGCCCATGGTCGTGCCGAAGCCTGTCGAGAAGCTCGTGACGGACGCGGCGATGTCCATGCCGGCGATCGCACCGGTGGCGAGTGCGCCGATGGTGAGCGACAGGAAGGGATGCAGCTTCACCCAGGTGATCAGGACGATGATGATCGCGATCCCGAGCACTGCGGCGGTGATCAGCTGACCGGCGGGGCGGTCGGGGGCTGCCGTATCGGCGACTGCCGTCATGAGCGCGTCGGCGGCGGGGGTGAAGAGTGCCATGAGCTTCCTTGATCCGGGCGTGGTTTACGACCTTATGCCGTACATAATAAGCACGCATACCACGTCATGCGCAACATAACCGAAACAATCGAGTGAGACGTCCCACGTCATGAGGCTGCGACGGGCATACTCGACATATGACCGTCGCCGGCCCCGCAAGTCCCGTCCACGACTCGCTCGTCGCGGAGCTCGGGCGCGCGATCATCGACGGCGAGAACCCGCCGGGCTCCCGGATGCTGACCGTGGAGCTCGCCCAGGAGCGAGGTGTGTCCCGCTCGGCAGCACGCGAGGCCGTGCGCGTCCTCGAATCCTTCGGCCTCGTCTGGGTGCGCCGCAAGTCGGGCGTCGAAGTGCGTCCCCGTGCCGACTGGAACGTCTATGCACCCGAGGTGATCGCATGGCGGCTCGCGGGTCCGGGTCGCGACGAGCAGCTCCGCGAACTCAGCCAGCTGCGTTCCGTGATCGAGCCGCTCGCCGCGCAGCTCGCGGCGGTGAACGCGACGTCGGACCAGAAGGTCGAGCTCGTCTCGCTCGTCGTGGAGATGAACGAAGAAGACCACGAGGCCGATCGAGAGCGCTACCTCTCCGCCGACATCAGGCTCCACCGGTTGCTGCTCGAGTCGTCCGGGAATCGGATGCTCGCCGCGCTCGGCGGCGTGGTCGAGGCGGTGCTCCGTGGCCGCACTGCGCACGATCTCATGCCGCACGTGGCGAATCAGAGCGCGGTGCAGTGGCATCGGGACGTCGCGTTCGCCGTGGCGAGCGGGGATGCGGATGCGGCCGCGGCGGCGATGCGGAGCATCGTCATGGAGGCTGACGAGGCGATGCAGCGCGCCGCCAGGTAGCCCAAGAGTCACCCCCACCGAACACGGTCAAATGTCCAGCGACGCCGAGTCTGGACCCGACGGGCGCGGGTGTTCATAGACTGGACCGATGCGAGCGCTCACCGAAGCAGACGTCCGTGCCTCGTTCGTCAATGCGGATGCCGACGAGCTGCGTGTCATGGAGATGCCCCACGACTTCGTCCTGATCGACTGGGACTACCTCGATTTCTTCGCGTGGCGGGACCCGAGCGCGGGTCGGCGCGGCTACGTTCTCACCCAGCACGACGACGAGATCTCAGGGTTCGTGCTGCGAGTCTCCGACCCCGGCCGCGGTCGTTCGGGCATGTGCAACATCTGCCACACCATGCAGCCGGGAAACCAGGTGGCGCTCTTCTCGGCGAGGCTCGCCGGCGAGGCCGGTGAACGGGGCGACTCCGTCGGCACCTACATCTGCGCGGATCTCTCCTGTCACGAGAACGTCAGACTCGCACACCCGCTCGCCCCGAACGAGATCCTCGCCCCCGGGCAGGTGGACCTCCGTCTCGACGGCACCAGGCGACGCATGGAGGCCTTCGTGGGCCGCGTGAGGCAGCAGGTCTGATCCCGGTTAGCCTGGTCGCATACGTCCTGTGCTCGAAGGAGAAGCCATGAACGATGCCATCCTGTTCGCCGTCGATGAGGGTCTGGCCCGGGTCACGCTGAATCGTCCTGCGAGGCTCAACGCTTTCAACGCCGATCTCGCGCACGCCTGGCGCGACGCGACGGCCGAGGCGATCTCGCGACCGGATGTCCAAGCGATCCTGATCGATGCGGCGGGCCCTGCGTTCTGCGCCGGCGGCGATGTCATCGAGATGGCGACGACGATGGGATCGGGGGAGGAGATCACGGCTCTGGCCGAAGTGATCAACGCAGGCATCAGGTCCCTGACCGAGTCCGCGGTACCGGTCGTCGCCGCCGCCCACGGAACGACCGCCGGCGGCGGGCTCGGCATCCTGCTCAGCAGCGACTATGCGGTCGTCGGCGCTCGCTCTCGGCTGGGCAGCCTCTACGCGAACATCGGGCTCACCCCCGACCTCTCGGTCTCGGCCCAGCTCGCTCGAGCGGTCGGGCAACGTCGGGCGCTGCAGCTGGTGCTGCAGGACCGCCTGCTGACCGCAGACGAGGCCGTGGAGTGGGGCCTGGTCGCGGAGGTCGTCGAGGGGGCGGATGCCGCAGACGAAGCCGACAGGGTGAGAGCGCGCGCCGAGGAGGTCGCCCGCTTCTGGCTCGCGGGTGCCGCTGACGCCTATGGACAGGCGAAGCGACTCGTACGCTCTCAGCCTGAGCGGACGTTCGCCGAGCAGCTGAGCGAGGAGGCGCGCTCGATCGGCGCGTCCATGGCGACCCCCGACGCTCAGGCCCGGATCGCCGCGTTCGCATCCGCGTCCGCGCGCAAGGGCTGACTCGGGGCGGGGTCGCTTCGACCCGATGTATCCACGGATCGCTTCGACGCTCCTGTCCCCGCGCCGGCACATGCAAGGATGAACGCAACGCCGCTCAACGAGAGGAACGCGATGTCGCAGCCGGAGATCACCCAGCAGCCCCCCGCGCTGGTCGAGAAGAAGAACATGTCCCTTCTCATCAGAGGGGCGATCTGGATCGCCATCGGTGCGCTCATCGCGGCAGCGCTCGTGTGCGTCGTGTGGGTGCTCATCGGCGATCAGGACGGGCTGATCGGGCGGGCATTCCTCACGATCCTCCTACTCGCCGCGTTCGCGGGAATCGCGATCCTCGAGGCGGGACTCGCCCCCAACCGTCCCGATTGGCTCGCGCTGTCGAGCATGGTCAGCTGGATCGTGGCTCTGCTGGTCGGTGCGGTCAAGATCTGGCTGCCCGAGGACGACGCATACTTCACCGGTGCAGAGCGCTTCTTCCAGCTGCTTCTCGTCGTGGGCATCCTCCAGCTCGCCCTGCTGCACGTCAGGCTGTTCACCCCGGCAGCGCAGCGCCACGTCACGACGTTCACACGCATCATCTACATCGCGACGATCGTGTTCCTCGGCGGCCTCGTGGCCATGCTGATCTTCTTCCTCACCTTCCCGCACACCTTCGACTACGGCGAGCTGTACTGGCGCATCGTCGTCGCCCTCACGATCCTGGCCGCTGTCGGAACCACGCTGATCCCGCTGCTGAACGCGCTGTTCGCTCCTCGCAAGCCTGCTGGCGCTCGCGCCGCCGCCGCTCAGGGTGTCGCTGCCGCTCCCGCATGGCCGACTTACGCAGACGGTGTCACGCCGCTGCCGGTGCTGCCCGACGGCTCACCGGACTGGAATGCCTACTACACCGGCCACCCGTCTGTGCAGCCGCAGCAGCAGGCGCTCCCCGTCGCCCCGCCGCAGCAGGCATTCCCTGTGGCACAGTTTCCGACCGCACCGGAGCCGTACTCGCAGGGCCCGGCGACGCCCCCGGCTCCGCCCACGGCTCACGACGCCTACCCGCCGGCTCCGCCCGCGCCCACGTCTCACGACGCCTACCCGCCGGCTCCGCCGCTGCCTCCTCAGTGACGCTCGAACGAGAACTCGCCGACGTCGCCTCGCGCATCGCGCGGGAGGCGGGAGATCTGGCGCGAACCCGCCGCGGCCAGGGCGTGCACCTCGCGGCGACGAAGTCGACTCTGGCGGACATCGTCACCGAGGCCGACCGTGAGGTCGAGGCGCTCATCCGCGAGCGGCTGCGGGTCGCTCGACCTGGCGACGGGTTCCTCGGAGAGGAGTCGGAGGCCGAGCGGAGCGAGACCGGCATCACGTGGGTCGTCGATCCGATCGACGGCACGGTGAATTACGCGTACGGCATCCCCTCGTACGCCGTGAGCATCGCGGCGGTGCGAGGCAACGCCGTCGCGGGCGAGTGGGAGGCGCTCGCCGCAGCCGTCTACGCCCCGGCATCCGGCGAGATGTTCACCGCCGCGCGCGGACACGGTGCCTTCGTGGGAGACGCGCGACTCGCGGTCACGACTGAGACGCCGGCCGGCGCGCTCCTCGCCACCGGCTTCGGTTACGACCCCGCGACGCATGATGGCGACCTCGCGACGGTGCGGAGGATCATGCCGATCGCGAGGGACCTCCGGCGCGCGGGCTCTGCCGCCCTGGACCTCGCCTTCGTGGCCTCCGGCCGGCTGGACGGCTACTTCGAGCGCGGCCTGAAGCCCTGGGATCATGCGGCAGGCGCGCTGCTCGTCACCGAGGCGGGCGGCACGGTCTCGCTGATCGACCGCACCTCCGCGAGACCCATGCTCATCGCCGGTGGAACTGAGGTCCACCGTCGGGTGCTCGATATTCTTCGCGATGAATCGTGAACGATTCATGGCATTCACAGGTGGATCAGGCTAGGGTTTATCCGATCGTTACTTTCACCGGCCCGAATCGGTGAAGGTCGTAAGCGCCCCCGAGCTTCACGTTTAACCCGAGAGAATCTGATTTGCCCTTCGAGAATCCCCAGGCTGCCTCTGCGCCCACGCGCCGCTCCAGCCGTCCCCGCACTGCGTCCTTCGAGGCCTCCGCGGCAGGAGTGACGGAAGCCGTCTCCGAGGCCGTGCCCGTCTCCGAAGCCGCGTCCGTCGCCTTCGACGCGCCGATATCTCGACGCGCCGCCCGCCAGCGACTGAACACCGCAGAGGTCTTCATCGCAGCGACCGCCGTCGCAGCAGCGTCGGCTGCATCCGACTCTGCCGACGTCGTCGTGAGAGAGTTCGGTGAGGCTCCCGAGAACGCCGCCGATCAGATCGTCATCGAGCCGATCGCCGCTGCGTCGGCTGTCGACGACCAGATCGCAGCCGAGCCGATCGTCATGCCCGCAGCCGCCGAGCGCGATCAGCCGGCCTCCGAGCGCCAGGACGACGAAAGCCCCCGTTCGAGTGCAGGGGATGCGTTCGAGACGGCCGCCCGCGCTTTCCGTCGCGTCGCACCCGAGGCCGCGTCCGAGCCCGCCGAGGATCACACTGAGGCCGCCGCGTCTGACGAGACCCCGGCGGAGCATGTCGCACGCCGCCGCCCGTCCGCGCGCAAGTTCCTGGCCGTCGGCGCGACCGTCGGTGTGATGAGTCTCGCCGGCCTCCTCGCAGTCGGCATGACTCTCCCGGCCGAAGCCGTCGCCGCAGTGCAGGGAACGCCGTCGCTCGCAGCGACGTCCCTCGTCGCCGCATCCGGATCCGCGTCGAAGGCCGCATCCGACGATGAGATCCAGGCGTTCGTCACGTCTTCCGACGTGCAGAACGAGTCGCTTGCGCGATCCGACAGCTTCTCGAGCGTGTCCCTGATCCAGGTGGCATCCGAGGAGGGCATCAATTACTCGAACGAGGTCTTCACCAACGACGCCGAGGCCGCCATCCAGTGGCCGTTCAAGGTCGGCGTGGGTATGAGCTCGGGATATGGCATGCGCTGGGGCCGTCTGCACGAGGGCATCGACTTCGTCCCCGGTGAGGGAGCGCCCATCCAGGCGATCGCCGACGGCGTCGTGCGCATCGCCACCGAGCAGGGCAACGCCTACGGCGTCACCGTCTACATCGATCACGTGATCGACGGGCAGGTCATCACGAGCCACTACTCGCACATGCAGTACGGCTCGCTCCAGGTCAAGGCGGGGCAGACCGTCAAGGTCGGCGACATCGTTGGGCACACCGGTAACACCGGTCGCTCGTACGGGGCTCACCTGCATTTCGAGATCATCATCAACGGCAGCACGATCGATCCGCTGCCGTGGCTGCGCGAGAACGCGGGTCGGACCTCGTACTGACACCTCGATTTCATGAGGACGCCACAGTGATGGTATTCTCGTGTGGTTGCCCCGCGAGGGGCAGCACGCCCCGATAGCTCAGTGGCAGAGCACTTCCATGGTAAGGAAGGGGTCGTCAGTTCAATCCTGACTCGGGGCTCACAGCGTTCGTATCTGCGATGCGGATGCGGTGTGGCAGGGTAGCTCAGCTGGTCAGAGCGCACGACTCATAATCGTGAGGTCGCGGGTTCAAGCCCCGCTCCTGCTACAGATGAAAACCCCCGGGATCCCCGGGGGTTTTTGCGTATCCGGGAGAGCGTCGTAAGTAGGGGTGGCGACTTCCCGGTGCCACCCGGGTGACGCTCTAGTCTGAGGGAGAGAGCGATGACGACCTGAAGACAGGGACTGAACACGTGGCGACAACCTCGACGACGGGCAGCTCGCCGACGAGCGACACACCGACGGTGGCCGCGCCACGTCGCAAGCGACGCGGGTGGATCGCAGCGGGTGCAGCCGCTCTCGCGGTCGGTGGTTACCTCACCGCTGTGGCGGTGGTCTCCGCATCCGGTGATCCGTCGGAGGTGGTGAGCTCGTATCTCGCGGCGATCGCCGACGGCGATGCGTCCGCCGCCGCGCAGATCGTCGACCCTTCCGCATCCGGTGTGGATCCGGCCTACCTGACCCACGACGTCCTCGGGGCCGCCACCGCCCGTGTGGAGGTGGTGTCCGTCACGACGTCCAGGCGCGAGGGAGACACGGCGGAGGTGGAGGCGGTCATGGAGCTCGCCGCGCAGCCATTCACCCATACGTTCACGATGACGCGCGACCCGGGCGCGGTCTGGCTGCTGCAGCCGGGCTGGCGACCCGACGCGCCGCTGACCACAGAAGCGACCGTGGCCGTCATGGATCGTATCTCCCTCAACGGCGTGGATCAGGTCGATCTCGCCGGCGCGGGACTCCCGCTGGCCGTGAGCGATGTCCCCGGAGTCTCCGCGGACTCCCGGTCGGAGCCGGTGCAGGTGTACCCCGCCGTCTACGACGTGACCGGTCCTGACCAGGGCGCCTTCTTCACGGTCGCGCCTGCCGAGCTCGTGGGCCTGCCGCCGACGGCGACGGCCGAACTCGCAGTGGCCGCGACGGATGCGCTCGAGACGGCCCTGCTGGACGCGGCGAATGACCGCGCCAGTGCGTGTGTCGAACCCGGAAGCTCGGGGGATGCCGCCTGTCCCGCGGTCCTGAGGCAACAGGATCCTTCCACGACCGGCGTTGTCCGGGCGCCGTACGACGTGTCCTTCCGGACGGACCACCGATTCGCCGTCAAAGTGGTCTTCTGGTATCCGGCGGAGAGGGGAGCCTCGTCGGGAACCGGCACGACCGACTATGCGACAGACCTGCTCGGCAGGTACACGATCGACGGCGACGACGTGACCGTCGAGTTCACTCCCTGGGACGACCTCTGACCCGTTCCGCGCAGCGGATGCTCGGCCGGCCGTGAGAACCGTGGGGGCTGAGACGTGTGCGACTCGCGAGTGTCAAGGGGGATGCCCGATCCGCTGCGCGGACGAGAGACTGATCGTCCTTTCCCGCAACAGACGATCGGAGCGACTCATGTCAGACCCTCAGGCAGCACCGGATGAAAACGCCGAGATCGACGCGACCGGCGTGGACGCCGACTTCGTGACGAACGACCCGGACCCCGAGGTCGACTCCGCCACCCCGGGCGAGAGCCAGAAGGCCGACGGCGACAACGCCGACCACCCCGACGAGCTCGAGGTCGGCGACGTCCCCTGATCCGGATAGACGACGGGCCCGATCCTCGGTGCGAGGATCGGGCCCGTTCTCTGTCTGTCGGTGAGATCAGCGATGGGCGGGAGGGGCGCCGTTCTCTCCGACCGCGGCGCGGCTCTCGGCATCCCGTCGGGAGGTGATCCGTCCACCCTCCGCCCGCTGCTCGGCCTCGAGGCGTTCCGCCTCGTCACCGCTGATGGCCTCACCACGAGCGACGAGCCCCGCCTGATCCGAGAGAGGGATCTGCTTGAGGAACAGCGACAACACCAGCGCGAGAGCGATGAACGGCACGAGGTACCAGAAGACCGGGGCGAGGGCATCCGCGTAGGCGGTGACGATGCCGTCTCTGACCTCGTCGGGCAGCGAGTTCAGTGTCGCGGGGTCGATCGTCGACGCAGCCTGCGAGGCAGCGTCCGGTGATGCCCCGGCGTCGGCGAAGACTCCGAGCAGGTTCTCGGTGAGCCGGGTCGTGAAGATCGTGCCGAACACGGCGGTTCCGAGCGAGGCACCCACCTCGCGGAAGTAGTTGTTCGTGCTGGTCGCGGTACCGATCTCGCCGGCGGGGACGGCGTTCTGCACGACCAGCACGACGACCTGCATGATCAGGCCGAGCCCGGCGCCGAATACGAAGAGGAAGGCGCAGATCAGCCAGATCGGCGTCGCCGCCGACAGAGTGGTCATCGAGATCATCGCGATACCGGTGAGGATCGTGCCGACGATCGGATAGATCTTGTACTTCCCTGTCTTCGATATCGCGATGCCCGAGAAGATCGACGTTCCGATCAGTCCCACCATCATCGGGATCATCAGGAGACCGGATGCCGCGGCGGAGGTGCCCGACGACATCTGCAGGAACGTCGGGACGAAGCCGATCGCCGCGAACATGCCGATTCCGAGAACCAGCCCGATCGCGGTCGCGTTGACGAAGATCGGGTTTCGGAAGAGGCTCAGCGGGATGATCGGATCCTGCACCTTGGCCTCGGTGATGACGAAGGCGGTCGCGGCGACGACGAGTCCCGCTCCCCAGGCCCATGTGGCGAGGGACTCCCATCCGAACTCCTTGTCGCCGCCGAAGTCGGTGAAGAAGATCAGGCATGTCGTGGCGATCGAGAGGAAGATGACGCCGAAGATGTCGATCGGCTTCTCGGCCTTCTTGCTCGGCAGCTTCAACGCGACCAGCGCGATGATGAACGCGGCGATCCCGACCGGGATGTTGATGTAGAAGGCCCACTGCCACGTGAGGTGGTCGACGAAGAACCCGCCGAGCAGGGGACCGGCGACGGCCGACAGGCCGAAGACGGCGCCGAGGGGGCCCATGTACTTGCCGCGCTCGTTCGCGGGGACGATGTCGGCGATGATCGCCTGCGACAGGATCATCAGGCCACCCCCGCCGAGGCCCTGCAGTGCGCGGAAGATGACGAACATCCAGAAGTCGGTGGCGAAGGCGCACCCGACGGAGGCGAGCGTGAACAGGGCGATCGCGACGAGGAAGAGGTTGCGGCGGCCCAGGACGTCACCGAACTTGCCGTAGATGGGCATCACGATGGTGGTCGCGAGCAGATAGGCGGTGGTGATCCACACCTGGTGGTCGACGCCGCCGAGCTGGCCGACGATGGTCGGCATGGCGGTCGAGACGATCGTCTGGTCGAGGCTCGAGAGCAGCATGCCCGCGATCAGGGCGCTGAAGATGATCCAGATGCGGCGCTTCGTGAGCAGGAAGGGCGCATCCGTGGTGGCGGTGGCGGACATTCAGTGGGCTTTCTGTGATGGTGCGAACACGGTGCGAGCGATCTCGAGGCGTCGGGTGACGAGGTCGCTGAAGGATTCGGTCGAGTGGTGATGCAGCAGCTGGTCCATGCACAGGCGCACGAGCGCGCCGACGGTGTGGACCATGACCTCGGCACGCAGCTCGGCATCGTCGCCAGGTTCGCTTCGCTGGACGATGAGTTCGCTGTCGCGCCTCTCGTTCTTCGCCAGCTGCTCGAACGCGGCCTTGAGCAGTCGAGGCTCCTGCTCGATCACCGCGAAGAGCGCCGGCGCGTCCTCGAGGGGGTTGAAGAGATCGAAGCGCGCGATCGTCAATGCGATGAAGTCGTCGAGCAGATCGCCGTCCTGGGCGACGAACTCCGCTTCGAGCGCTTCCTGTCGCGAGTCGATCACGGCGAACCCGAAGACGGCGTTCTCCTTGCTCTCGAAATAGTTGAAGAACGTGCGCCGCGAGACGCCGACCGCAGCGCAGAGCTCCTCGACCGTGAAGCCGGCGAAACCGTGCTCGGTCGTCAGCCGTCGAGCTTCGTCGGTGAGGGCGCGCGACGTCTCGCGCTTGCGCTGTTCTCGCAATGAATCTGCACTCTCGCTCATGAAGTGCAATATTGCACTCTGAACCTAAGAGTGCACTGTGAAGTCGGAGTGACGATCGTGTCGAATCCGTAACACTTACGAAACACTCCGTATCGTATCGTTGGGCCATGACCTCCGAATCCACCGAGAAGGCCGGCCGTCCCACCGACGAGGACCTCACCCGTCGCATCCTCACGACGGCCGGCGAGATGCTCGGTGAACGCGGCTACCAGGCGCTCAGTGTCGAGCAGGTCGCCAAGGCGGTGGGCTGCGGCAAGACCGCCATCTACCGCCGCTATGCGGACAAGGGCGCTCTGGTCGCGGAAGTGCTGCGATCGCAGGTCGAGATCGGAGCGATGCCCGATCGGGGCAGCATCCGCGCCGATCTGCTCGAACACGTGCTGCAGAACCAGCGCAACCAGGAGCTGTCTCCGGAGCAGAGCCACGGGCTGCGCGCGATGTTCGAGCCGGATGTCTTTCCCACCCTGTGGGACTCCTTCTTCCAGCACCGCCGTCGGCAGGGTGTCGAGATCATCGATCGCGCCATCTCCCGAGGCGAACTCCCGGAGGACGTCCACCACGACATCCTTCTCGACACGATCGCCGGGCTCACCCTGTACCGGCAGTCCGTCAAGCGCATTCACATCGATGAGCGCCATTTCGTCGACATCATCGACGCTCTCGTCAGCACCCCGCCGCGTCGCTTTGCAGACGCCGATGAACAGGCCTCCCCTTGACCACTGACAATGCACCACTGACCGCATCCCTGCCGAAGGTGAGCGCTCGCGCCGTCGTCGGCTTCCTCGTCTTCTGCGAACTCGCGAGCGGCTTCGTCCAGGGCTTCTATGCCCCTCTTCTCGGCGAGATCGCCGGCCACCTCCGCGTCTCAGATGCCGACATCACCTGGTTCCTGACCGTGCAGACCCTCGCCGCTGCCGTCTGCGTACCGCTGCTCTCGAAGCTCGGAGACATCTTCGGGCATCGCCGGATGCTGCGGATCGCCGTGGTCGCAGTGCTGATCGGCACCCTCGTCACCGCGTTCCTGCCGAGCTACCCGGTGGTGCTCGCCGCTCGCATCCTCGTCGGGCCGCTCGCCGTCTGGCTTCCGCTCGAGATCGCACTCGTGCACAACCGCATCAAGGGCGAGACCGCGCGGACCTCGATCGGTCTGCTCGTGTCGTGTCTGACGGGTGGGGCGATCCTCGGCACGATCTCGGCGGGAGTCTTCTCGGCCGTGCTGCCCACGCTGACCCTCACGCTGCTCGTGCCCGTGCTGTTCGTCGCCGTCAGCGTCTACGCGGTGTTCTTCAAGGTCCCCGAGTCCACGTCGCGAACCGGGGCGAAGATCGACGTCCTCGGATTCATCGGCATCGGCCTCGCGATGGTCGTGCTGCTCTTCGGGCTCCGTCTCGCGTCCAGCGAGGGTTTCGGATCCCCCTCGACCATCGTCACACTGGCCGCGGCGGTCGTGATCTTCGCGCTGTGGGTGCTGTGGGAGCTGCGCGTGACATCTCCTGCCATCGACGTGCGGCTCATCGTCTCGCCTCGGCTGGGCCCGGTGTATCTGACCGCCTTCCTGTTCGGCATGGTCATGTTCGGCGCCCAGGCGCCATCGACGACCTTCCTCACCGCCGACCCCGACGTCTCGGGCTACGGCTTCGCGGCGACGGCAGGAACGGCCTCGGCTGTGACAGCGGTCGTGACGATCCTCGCCACCGTCGGAGCGGCGACATTCGCGCCGATCGCCCGCAGGGTCGGCATCCGCGCAGTCCTGGTGACGGGAGCGGCCCTCGCGGCATCCGGATCCCTGATCCAGATCGCCTTCCACGACGAGCTGTGGCAGATCTTCATGATCTCGGCGATCAACGGGATCGGAATGGGCTTCCTGCTCGGTGCCCTCCCCGCGCTCGTCGCCGAACTGGCCCCGAGCGATTCGACCGGGATCGCTGCCGGTGTCTACAACTCGCTGCGCACCCTCGGGGGCTCGGCTGCAGGTGCGGTGTTCGCCGTGCTGCTCGCAGGCTTCACCGCATCCGGCTCGCTCAGCTCGTCGATCGGCGGATACATCACGATCTGGAGTGTCTGCGCCGGCGCATTCCTCATCTCCGCCGTCGCGCTCAGCGTCATGCGGATGCCGCGCGTCAGCGACTCCACTTCTCGAAAGGGCGACTCATGACCACTCCCGATTTCGTGACGGATGCCGCTGCGATCCTGCCCGACCTCGTCGCGCTGCGACGGGCGCTGCATGCGGACCCCGAGCTCGGCCTCGACCTGCCGCGGACGCAGCAGAAGGTTCTCGACGCACTCGAAGGACTGCCTCTCGAGATCACCACCGGCACCCGGACCACGTCGGTGGTCGCGGTTCTGCGGGGAGGGCTGCCCGGGCCCGCTGTGCTTCTGCGCGGCGACATGGACGCCCTGCCCATCGAGGAGACGACCGGACTGGACTTCGCCGCGAGCAACGGCGCCATGCACGCATGCGGGCACGATCTGCACACCGCAGGCCTCGTCGGCGCCGCGAAGCTGCTGTCGGCTCGGCGCGACCAGCTGCACGGCTCGGTGATCTTCATGTTCCAGCCGGGGGAGGAGGGGCACGGGGGAGCGAAGGTCATGATCGACGAAGGGCTGCTCGACGCGGCCGGCGAACGCCCGGTCTCCGCCTACGCGATCCATGTCGCACCGGGCCCGCGAGGTCTGTTCGCGACGCGAAGCGGAGCGGTCGCCGCCGGATCCAACCAGCTCTTCGCCACAGTGCGGGGCAGAGGGGGCCACGGTTCGCAGCCGCACCAGACCCTCGATCCGGTGCCGGCGGCCGCCGAGATCGTGCTGGCGCTGCAGAGCTTCGTGACGCGCCGCTTCGACGCGTTCGACCCGGT
This sequence comes from Actinomycetota bacterium, assembly GCA_037033305.1. Classification (GTDB taxonomy): domain Bacteria; phylum Actinomycetota; class Actinomycetes; order Actinomycetales; family Microbacteriaceae; genus Microbacterium. The sequence goes on from JAZBLP010000043.1 coordinate 23,674, forward strand.
CGTGCTGTCGGTGACGCGTCTCTCAACCGGGGACGGCGCTGTCAATGTCATCCCCGAGCAGGTCGAGCTTGCCGCGACCATCCGCACCATGTCGCCCGCCTCGCTCGCGATCCTCCGGGAGGGTCTTAGCCGAGTGATCGAGGGAGTCGCCGCCGCGCACGGTCTGTCAGCCGACGTCCGCTTCGAGACGATGTATCCGGTGACGGTGAACGACGCTGCAGAGACGGCGGAGACCGTCGAGGTCCTGCAGGGGGTCTTCGGCGATCAGCGGGTTGTCATCATGCCGACGCCGATGATGGGATCCGAGGATTTCGCCTTCGTGCTCGACGAGGTGCCCGGTACGTTCATCGCGCTCATGACCTCGCCGCCCGACGCGGATCCGAGCACGGTCGAGTGGAACCACTCGCCGCGGGTGGTCTTCGACGACGCAGTGCTCGGCGACCAGGCCGCGGCGCTGGCATCCGTCGCCTTAGCTCGCACCGCACGCTGACACTCGCGTCAGCAGAGGCCGCTCCCCGCCCGGGGAGCGGCCTCCGGCATGAATCACGACCAATTTGTGACGAATCGTTCGTAGCATCCGTCTTAGTGGTGTCGCTGCACTGCGGCCCTCCCCGCAGGGGATCGGAACACACTGACGAAGGAGCACATCATGGCGAACGTCTCGAACGCACAGCAGCCCCAGGCCCAGGTCGCCCCGGCAGGTTCGACCGTCGCGTCGACGGGTGCGACGATCATCGAGAACGGCGTGGTCGCCAAGATCGCCGGCATCGCGGCTCGGGAGGTTCCAGGGGTGCACGCGCTCGGCGGCGGAGCCGCTCGCGCTGTCGGAGCCATCCGCGATGCTCTCAACTCCACCGACCTCACCCAGGGGGTCAGCGTCGAGGTGGGCGAGACCCAGGTCGCGGTGGACGTCACGATCGTCGCCGAGTACCCGGCGTCGCTGCAGAAGGTCGCGGACGATGTGCGCGCTGCCGTCTCCGTCGCGATGAGCGAGTACGTGGGCAAGCAGGCCGTCGAGGTCAACGTGACCATCAACGACGTCCACATCCCCTCCGATGACGGGCCCGAGGACGACGCTGTCGCAGACGTCCCGGAGACGCGTGTTTTGTGATCCATCGAGATGCGGACGAGTGATCGGATCAGCATCTCGTGACCTCGCGATCGGATCGATGATCCGATCCGATCACGAGGGCGCTCCGAATCTCTTCGGGGGAATGGAAAAGGGAGTCGACGCATGGCTGGGGAACGCTTTCGCTCTGCACTCGAGCAGGCTGACGATCGGATCGTCGCCGGTCGGGCGATGGATGGGGACGTCGCCGCATTCGCGGTCCTGGTGCGCCGGTACACGCCGATGATGCGCGCCTACACGCAGCGGATGCTGAATGCCTCGGCCGATGTCGACGACATCGTGCAGGAGACGTTCGTGACCGCGTGGCAGCGGTTCTCGGAGCTCGACGACCCGAGGAAGGTCAAGAGCTGGCTGATGCGTATCGTGAGCCGCAAGGCGGTGGATCGCATCCGTGCACTGCGACCGATGATCGACGTCGACGACGTGGAGCAGGCGGCGCCGCCGCAGGGTTCGCCTGCGCGTGTCGTCGAGGCGCGCGCGGGGATCCAGGCGTTGGGGGCCGCGTTGCAGGAGCTTCCCGCCGCGCAGCGCGAGTGCTGGGTGCTCAGGGAGATGGGCGGGTACTCCTACGACGAGATCGCGGCTGAGCTCGACATCTCCGTGTCGACGGCGCGTGGTCTCCTCGCCAGAGCCCGAAAGTTCATGATCGTGCGAATGGAGGCCTGGCGATGAACGACGATCAGGCGACCCCCGACGTCCGCCGGCTCGGTCTCGAGCCGGGCGACCTCGACGGACACACTCTCGAAGAGCTGAGCGATTATCTCGAGGCCGGCAGGCTTCCTCTCGACCCGTCGATCGAGGGATCGCCGGGATGCCAGCTCGCCCTCGACGCGCTCGAGAGGCTGCACGGCCTCGGCGGTCAGCTGATGGATGCCGATGCCGCCGCCATGCCCGAGGTCGATGACAGCTGGGTCGATCGCATCCTCTCGGGAATCGCTCTGGATGCTCGCGCCGGGCGTCGGATCCCCTTCCCGGAGGCCGACCCCGCCGTCGACCTCGGAATCACCGAGGGAGCCGTTCGGGGACTCATCCGCTCGGCGGAGAACGCTGTTCCCGGCATCCTGGTCGGACGCTCGACACTCGACGGCGACGTCACCGCGGTGGGCGAGCCGATCCGCATCACGATCGAGGTCAACGCCGTCTACGGCGAATCGATCCCGCAGGCGGTCGACCGGTTGCGCGAAGAGGTCGCCGAGCGTCTGCGACGGCAGACCTCGCTCACGGTGACCGCGATCGACATCACCGTGCGGGACATCCAGAGAATCGGCAGCGCGGCGGAGGAGACATCATGAGCGCGACGGATCCCACGGGGCTCGCTGAGAGGATCGAGGCCGCAGTGCTGACGACGCCGGGTGTGCGCAGCGTCTACCGAGCGGGCTCGCTGGTGTCGAACCTCGTCGGAGAGGGGGCGGTCGCGATCGGCATCAGCCAGGTCGGCGAGCCGCTCGTGGCGGTGCGCGTCGCAGACGACGGCATCGTGGTCGAGGCGTCGCTCGGCATCGAGTACTCGGCGAGTGCCGTGGAGCTGCTGCGGGACGTTCGCGGGGCGATAGGGAAGGTCTTGGCGGCGGACGGGCTGGGGCCCGTCGACATCGTGCTCACGATCGCGTATGTCCATCCTCGCGAGGCATCGTCGGACTGAGTCCGCGTGAGTGCGCGGAGGCGCCGATCTTGGGTGAAGATCGGCGCCTCATGCTCGGCGGCCGGATGCCCGATCGACGGCTCAGGCGACGGAGCGCAGACCCTCGACGAGAGGCGTCGTCGGACGGCCGATGAGGCGTGCGAGCGTGCCATTCGAATCGGAGAGCGCACCCGCCGCAATTCCGGCATCCAGGGCGACGACGAAGCCCGCCGTGTCCGCGTCGAGGCCGGCCGCCTGCAACCCGGCGAGCTGCTCGTCGGCCGTCAGCGGCTGGTAGGTGACGTCACGCCCCGAGACCTCGGCGATCGCGGCCGCGAGCTCGGTGTAGTCCCAGGCGACGTCCCCGCCCAGCTCGTACACCTGCCCGATGTGACCGTCGTCGAGCAGCGCGACCGCTGCGGCCTCGGCGAAGTCCTTGCGGCTGGCTGAGGCGACTCGGCCCTCGCCGGCGCCGGACGCGAGCACCCCGGTCTCGGCTGCGCGGGCGAGGTCGGCGGCGTAGTTCTCGGTGTACCAGTTGTTGCGCAGGATGACGGCCGGAAGACCGGATGCCGCGATGAGCTCCTCCGTCGCCTTGTGCTCGGGGGCGAGTACGAGATCGCTCGTGGTGGCCTTCGGAGCACTGGTGTAGACGAACTTCGTGACCCCGGCGGACCGAGCGGCGTCGATGACCGCCTGATGCTGGGCGACGCGCTGGCCGACCTCCGAACCCGAGATCAGCAGGACGGTGTCGACGCCGTCGAGCGCAGACGCCACGGAGGCGGGGTCGGTGTAGTCCAGCCGCGCGACCCGCACACCGAGGTCCCCGGCCTTGGCGACGTCACGCGCGCCGGCGATGATGGACTGCGGGTCGGCGCCGCGCTCGAGGAGGCTGGCGATGACGAGGCGTCCGAGGTTGCCGGTCGCGCCGGTGACGAGGATTGTCATGGGGTGTCCTTTCGTAGGTGACACGGGCGATAACCTGCCCGTGTGACGAGAACATTCCACGCTGTGGGTACCCACTTTGGAGTAATGTACATACATGTCGGTTAGTTATGCGCGAATCCGCGAGTCGGCTCCCCAGATCTTCGAGCCGGGATGCAGCACGCGCGTCATCCTCGACCACGTGATGAGCAAGTGGGGCGTGCTCGTGCTCTCGTCGCTCTCCGATGGCACCCATCGCTGGGGCGAGCTGCGCCGCGAGGTCGGTGGGATCAGCGAGAAGATGCTCGCCTCGACTCTGCGGACCCTCGCCGACGACGGTCTCGTGCACCGGGAGTCCTTTCCGGCCGTGCCCCCGCACGTCGAGTACAGTCTGACCCCGCTCGGACGCGATCTCATGGAGCGGATGCTGCCCCTCGTCGAGTGGGTCGCCGACCACGCCGACGGGATGATCGACCGCGACCCGATCGACTGATTCCGTCGTCCAGTTGCGCTGCGACCGACGAAATCCATCGGTGCAAGAAAAGGATTGACGCGATATACGCGGTAGTCGTATGTTCTGAGCATGTCAGCTACGACGCCGATCCATCTCGAACGCCCCGACGGCAAGGGGCTCGCAAGCGGTTCGCTGGGGCTCTGGGGATCCACGGTCATCGGGCTCGCGTCGACCGCGCCCGTGTACTCGCTGGTCGCCACGCTCGGTTTCGTCGTGCTCGCCGTCGGCGCCCAGGCGCCGATCGCGTTCATCATCGCTTTCGTGCCGATGCTGCTGATCGCCTTCGCCTATCGTGAGCTGAACAACGCCGTTCCCGACTGCGGCACCACGTTCACGTGGGGTACGAAGGCCTTCGGCCCGTGGGTCGGATGGATGGGCGGGTGGGGCGTCGCGGTCGCCGGCATGGTCGTGCTCGCGAACCTCGCCCAGATCGCGTCGGTGTACTTCTGGTCGCTGATCGGCTTCGATCTCGAGAACAACGACTGGCGCATCATCCTCGTCGCGGTCCTCTTCATCGCCTCGATGACATGGGTCAGCTGGCGCGGCGTCGAGATCGGCGAGCGCATCCAGAACATCCTGCTGGGCATCCAGTACCTCGCGCTCGCGATCTTCGTGGTGGCCGCGCTGTGGCAGTTCTTCGCCGGCACGGCGCCGAACCCGACGCCCTTCGACCTCGAGTGGCTGAACCCGTTCGGCTTCACGTCGTGGTCGGGCTTCACCGAGTCGATCCTCCTCGCCCTGTTCATCTACTGGGGCTGGGACACCTGCCTCGCCCTGAACGAGGAGACCAAGGACCCGAAGCGGATCCCCGGCCGTGCGGCGCTGCTGACGACCGTCATCCTGCTGTTCACCTATGTCGGCGTCACGGTCGCGGCCATGATGTACGCGGGACTCGGCGACACCGGCACGGGCCTGGGCAACGAGGCCAACGCCGACGACTTCTTCCTCGCGATCAAGGACGGACTCCTCGGCCCGTTCGGCTGGGTGCTCGTGGTCGCGGTGATCATCTCGGCCGTCTCGTCGACGCAGACCACGATCCTCCCGACAGCTCGAGGAACACTGGCGATGGGTGTCTACCGGGCACTGCCCGCCAAGTTCAAGGACGTGCACCCGACCTACAAGACGCCGTCGTTCTCCACGATCGTGATGGGTGTCGTGGCCTCGGTGTACTACGTCGGCATGACGCTGATCAGCGACAACATCCTCCAGGACTCGATCCTGTCGCTCGGGCTCGCGATCGCGTTCTACTACGCGATCACCGGCTTCGCCTGCGTCTGGTACTTCCGCAAGGATCTCGGCAGCTCGGCCAGGGACTTCTTCTTCAAGGGCCTGTTCCCGCTGATCGGCGGCCTCATGCTGACGGGCGCGTTCGTGCAGTCGGCGATCGACATGTGGGACGTGGACTACGGCTACACCGTGCTCTTCGGCATCGGAGGCACGTTCGTGATCGGCATCGGGTCGCTGGCCTTCGGCCTGGTGCTGATGTTCCTCTGGTACCTGTTCCCGCGGTCGAAGCGGTTCTTCCGCGGTGAGAGCCTCAACCGCGACACGCAGGTCATGGTCCCGGACGAGCCAGGAGAGGTCATCCGCTCGATCGACGGCGGCATCTGAGCCGCGCCCTGTCGGAGTCGGACCGGTCGCGGGCACGCCCTAGGCTTTATCCGTGCGCATCCGGCTCGACATCGCCTACGACGGCACCCACTTCCGCGGGTGGGCGAAGCAGCCCACCCTGCGCACCGTGCAGGGAACGCTGGAAGCGGCGCTCGCCCGCATCGTCGGCTCCGAGGTGCAGTTCGTCGTGGCTGGACGGACGGATGCCGGCGTCCACGCCCTGGGCCAGGTCGCGCACGTCGATCTGGACGAGGAGCAGTGGGCGCGCATCGAGTCCCGGCAGGGCCGCGCCCCGCAGGATCCGGCGGCGTCGATCGCGCGGCGCATGCGCGGCGTCCTGGGGGCGTATCCCGACGCGACCGTGACGCGCTCCTCGATCGCCCCTGACGGATTCGATGCCAGATTCTCTGCCGTCTGGCGACGCTATCGCTACCGGCTCGCCGACTCCACGGCGGGGTACGACCCTCTTCGCCGCCACGACACGACCGCGCACCGCGGCGTTCTCGACGCGCAGGCGATGGATGCCGCGGCGCGGACGCTCATCGGACTCCATGACTTCGCCGCCTACTGCAAACCTCGCGACGAGGCCACGACCATCCGGACCCTCCTCGACTACCGGTGGTCGAGGGATCCCGAGGGCGTGCTGGTGGCCGAGGTGAAGGCCGATGCGTTCTGCCACAGCATGGTCAGAGCCCTGGTCGGTGCGTGTGCCGCGGTGGGCGAAGGCCGCCTGGGCGTCGACGACCTGGTCGTGTTGCGCGACGCGCTCACGAGGACCAGCGAGTTCAAGGTCCTGGCGGCGCGGGGACTCACGCTCACCGAGGTCGGGTACCCCGCCGACGAGCTGCTCTCGACCAGAGCGGAGCAGACACGCGCGCGTCGTGACGGCACGAGCGCATGACCTCGTCTGCGGCCGTCATCGAGATCTCGGCGCCGAAGTGGGTGGGTCGTGCGGATCGATGAAGGCGGCGGTGCCTTCGCCGCGGCGCTTCGTGCGGCGATCTCGGAGCGAGGCATCACCCTCGCGCGCCTTCGGAGCCAGCTGATCGACGACGGCAATCCGGTGTCGATCGCGACGCTGAGCTACTGGCGCTCGGGTGATCGGCAACCGGAGGGTCCGCAGTCGCTGAGCGTCGTCGACGGCATCGAGGATCGTCTCGGCCTGCACCGCGGGCATCTGGGCGGGCTGCTCCGTGCGTCGGCTCGCCTGGGCACGGTGGCACCGCCACGGCTGCCCTTCGACGAGGAACGTGAGCGGCGTGAGACCGAGGAGACTCTGCGACAACTGCGCGCCGCGCCGCAGGATGCCCTCCGCGATCTCTCCACGCATCTGACGGTGTGGGTCGGGGCCGCGGGCTGCGTCGAGAAGGTCGTCATGCGCTCTCTCGTGCAGTCGACGAAGGGGACGATCACCGAGCTGCCGCTCATAGACGTAGCCCCCGCCGAGACCGATGTGATGTCGGTGATCTCGGATGTCGTCGGCGGTCACGTCGAGCGCGACTATCTGCATCCCGGCCGTCTGCTGTCCGGAGTCGTGATCGCGCTCGATGAGCCGATCGAGACCGGTGCCACGACCCTGCTCGAGTTCACCGAGTCCTTCCCGGTCGGATACCCGGCGAGGCAGTCGGCCTGGCATGCCATGTCGAGGCCCGCGCGCGAGACGCTCATCTGGGTGCGCTTCCACCCCGCCGCGCTGCCGAGCTGGTGCGAGGAGTACATCGAGACGGACGGCGAGTACGTCTCGGCGATGCGCTCCGTGCGAGGAGGCTCCGTCCACCTCGCACGACACGGCTTCGGTCCGGGGGTCATCGGCATCCGCTGGGGGTATGACCAGTGATCCGGACCGACGACGCGTTCACCGGACGGGCGGGCGATTGCCACCGGAATCCAAGACTGACGCACTACCGTGAAGTGCGATGAAGGTCATCTCGTACAACTTGCAGAAGCACCGCGCCGCGGGCGAGCTCGCGGCGCTGGCCTCGACGCACGATCCCGACATCCTGTGCCTGCAGGAGTGCGATGTCGCAGACCTGCCCGAGAGCATCGGAGACCTCATCCTCGCGGATGCGACCCAGGGCAACCGGCTGGGACTGGCGATGTTCTATCGCGCGAGCGAGTTCCACCTGCAGGGGATCCGCACGATCGAGCTGAAGAAGTCGCTGCACGACCGCATCGCGAAGCCTGCGCACGAAAGGGTCCTGGGCGCACGGCTGAGGGACATCGACGCGGGACGCGAGTTCATCGCGGCGTCGTTCCACGCGGCTCCGCTCACGGCGCTGAACTCCCTGCGGCGGCATCAGATCCGCGCGGCGCTCACCGAGCTGGCGACGCTCGGCGAAGGTCTTCCGCAGCTGATGGTCGGCGACTACAACTACCCCGTGTTCAAGGAGAACCTGGGTCAGACGATCCGTGAGCACGGATATGCGCTGACGCTGAGCGACGATCACACCTACACCCGGTATCGCGTGTTCCGCGGTCACTACGACTTCGCCACCTCGGTCGGCTTCGAGATCCAGCGGGTCACGACACTCCCGCAGGGGATGAGCGACCATCGTCCGATCCTGGTGACGACCCGGTTCGACTGATCGCCGATCTGCGCGGTTTGGGAGAATGCTCGGAATGACGTAGGCTGTCTCTTTGGTACTCGACTGCCGAGTGCTAACGAACGTGAGCCCTCCACTGGCGTGTTCCTCCCCGTAGGGAAGAACCACCCCGGAGTGGGATTCACGAACTTCTCCGTTCGAACAAGAAAGCAGCACTATCGTGACGCGCACTTACACCCCTAAGGCCGGCGAGGTCCAGCGTGACTGGGTCGTCATCGACGCCACTGACGTCGTTCTCGGCCGTCTGGCCTCGCACGCCGCTACGCTCCTGCGTGGCAAGCACAAGCCCACCTTCGCCAACCACATCGACTCGGGTGACTTCGTCATCATCGTGAACGCCGACA
>JAZBLP010000044.1:0-31557 GCA_037033305.1 Actinomycetota bacterium
AGACTGTGCTCGTGAAGCTCGATTTCGCGCCATCGGCCCGGTCCACCGTAGGTCTCGAGTGGGAGATCATGCTTGCCGATCCGGTGAGCGGTGATCTCGTCGGCCGCGCCCCCGAGCTGCTGTCGGCGCTCGAGGATGAGAGCGCCGACGAACGCCACACTGTGACAGGCGAACTGCTCACCAACACGATCGAGGTCACCAGCGGCATCGGGGACTCGGTGGCGCACGCGGTCGACGACATCGCGAACGCGATCGCCGCGGTGCGATCTGCGACAGATCCGGCGGGCATCGAGCTGCTCTCGGCAGGAAGCCACCCGTTCGCGCAGTGGTACGACCAGGAGGTCACCGACAAGACCCGGTACCACACCCTGATCGAGCGCACCCAGTGGTGGGGTCGGAACATGATGATCTGGGGGATCCACGTCCACATCGGGGTCGAGGATCAGCGCAAGGTCCTCCCGATCATCAACGCCCTCTCCGCGTATCTTCCGCATCTGCAGGCTCTCTCTGCGTCGAGTCCGTTCTGGGCCGGTGAGCGCACCGGATACGCCTCCAACCGTGCTCTGGTGTTCCAGCAGCTGCCCACTGCAGGGCTCCCGTGGCCGCTGCAGGACTGGTCGGACTATGAGGCGTACCTCGACGACATGGTTCGCACCGGTGTGATGGCGGACGCGACCGAGGTGCGCTGGGATATCCGACCGGCCCCGCGGTGGGGGACGATCGAAGTGCGGGCATGCGACGGGCTCTCCACGCTGCCTGAGCTCGCGGCCGTCGCCGCGCTCGTGCAGGTCTTGGTCGAGCACCTCTCGCGTCAGATGGACGAGGGGCTCCCTCTCGCGCAGATGCCCGCCTGGTATCACCGGGAGAACAAGTGGCGCGCGGCGCGCTACGGCCTGGATGCACGGGTGATCGTCGACGCCGCCGGAACCCAGCGTCCCGTGCGGGAGCACCTTTCGGAGGTGCTCGAGCAACTCGCCCCCGTCGCGGTCGAGCTCGGCTGCGTGCGGGAGTTCGGCAGCATCGAGACGATCCTCAGGGACGGCGCGAGCTACGAGCGCCAGCTGACGATCGCGAACGCGACGGGCGGCGACCTCGGTGCCGTCGTCCAACATCTGATCCGGGAGTTCCGCTCCGGCCCCGAGGCCTCGACCGACGAGCCGTAGGTCAGTCCTCGACGAGCCGTCGCGCGAGCCCCTCATCGAGCACCACGTCGGTGATGAGGTCGGCGGCGATCGCGGCGCGAAGGCTGGCGAGCTTCGGAACACCGGACACCACGCACACCCGGCGGGGCACCCGCCGCAGCCTGTCGAGACCCGGACCGGTCGCGCGCGCATTGACGCGGATGTCCTTCCAGGACCCGTCCGCGCGGAAGAAGACCGTCGCCACGTCTCCGATCGCGTGATCCTCCCGGAGGCTCCGATAGTCATCTCGACCGAGGTAGCCGCCGACGTACACGCGGCTGGGGACCTCCGCGGCCGGAGAGCCGAGACTGAACACGGCGATGTCCATCTTCGACTGCAGGTCGAGCACCCTCCGCGTGCTCCGCTCGCGCCACATCGCCTCACGCGTCGAGGGATCGTCGAAGAACGCCGGCACCGGGAACTGCTGCACCTGCGCGCCGAACGCACTGCCGAAGCGCTGGAGGATGTCGCTCGAGTACTCGACGCCGCTGGTCTGCGTGTTTCCGGCGCCGTTCAGCTGCACGAACGTCGTGTTGTGCGTCTCCTTCTGGGTGAGACCACGACTGACGGCGCTGATCGTGGATCCCCACGCGACGCCCACGATCATGTTGGAGTCGACGAACTGGGACAGCAGTCGCCCCGCGGTCAGAGCCACCCGCTCGAGCCTCTCCACCTCGCTGACGATCTCGGGGATCGGCACGACGTGAGCCACGAGGCGATGCCTGTCTCGTATGCGCTGCTCGAGCATGCCGAGTCGCTCGAGAGGCGAATTGATACGGATGTCGACGAGCCCGCTCTCGCGGGCGAAGCTGAGCAGGCGCGACACCGACGATCGCGAGGTCTTGAGCTCCTGCGCGATCACCTCCATGGTCTTGTCCTGCATGTAGTAGAGCTGCGCTGCGGTGAGCGCGGCGATCAGCTTGGAATCGCGTGATCCCGCGTCGGACTGGCCCATGACGACCTCCTCGAGTCGATCTTTGCACATATGTGCAGCGGGCTTGCGCGCGATGGGCGATCAGGTCGAAGCTGGGAGCACGCACAGAGAAGGGTCGAAGATGATCGAGTCGACACACTCATCACCGGAGCGCGCGGCAGTCCGCGCCGTCCGTGAGTCCGGACGCACGAGCGTCCTTGTCATCGGAGCCGGGATCAACGGGATCTCCGCGTTCCGGGACCTGGCGCTCCAGGGCGTCGATGTACTGCTGGTCGAGCGCGGCGACTTCGCCTCCGGCGCATCGGCGGCATCGAGCCACATGATCCACGGCGGCATCCGCTATCTCGAGAACGGCGAGTTCCGACTGGTCCGCGAGTCGGTCGAAGAGCGCAACGGCCTGCTGAAGATCGCGCCGCACTACGTCAAGCCGCTCGAGACGACGATCCCGATCTACTCGACGTTCTCCGGCATCCTGTCGGCTCCCCTGCGCTTCTTGACGCACAAGAGCGGCAAGCCCCAGGAGCGCGGAGCGTTTCTGATCAAGGTCGGCCTGACGATCTACGACACGTTCTCCCGCGACGGCGGCATGGTCCCCCGTCACCGGTTCCTGGGTCGCAAGCGCTCGCTCGCCGAGCTCCCGTCGCTCGACCCGAACATCAAGTACACCGCCACGTACTACGACGCGTCGATGCACGACCCTGAGCGCCTCGCGCTCGACGTCCTGCAGGACGGACGCGCCGCACACCCCGGCGCCGTCGCCCTGAATTACGTCGAGGCGATCGCACGGGACGGCGAGAAGGTCATCCTCCGCGATCGTGAGAGCGGGACCGAGTTCGCGGTCACCGCCGATGTGGTCGTGAACGCATCCGGTCCGTGGACCGATCTCACCAATGACGCACTGGGCAACGACACCCGCTTCATGGGTGGCACCAAGGGTTCCCACATCGTCCTCGATCACCCGGAACTCCTCGAGGCGACGCGCGGACGCGAGATCTTCTTCGAGCACTCCGACGGGCGCATCGTGCTGATCTACCCGCTCAAGGGGCGCGTCCTCGTGGGGACCACCGACATCGATGCAGACCCCCGTGAGGTCCCGGTGTGCACGGAGGAGGAGATCGACTACTTCTTCGACCTCATCCACCACGTCTTCCCGTCGATCGATGTGACCCGAGAGCAGATCGTCTTCAACTTCTCGGGCATCCGTCCGCTCCCCCGACACGAGGACACCGCGCCGGGATTCGTCTCTCGCGACTACCGCATCGAAGTCGACGAAAAGGCTGCCACCCCTCTCGTGAGTCTCGTCGGCGGCAAGTGGACGACCTTCCGAGCGCTCGGCGAATCGCTGTCCGATGTGGTGCTCGGCCTGATCGGTCGCACCCGCACCGTGTCCACTGCCGGACGCGCCATCGGCGGTGGCCGTGACTTCCCGCGCACCGAGAAGGCGCGCCGCATCTGGATCCAGGAGAACCTGCCCGGTGCCGGCGATCGCGCCGAGCGTCTTCTTGCGCGGTACGGAACCCGCGCCGCGCAGGTCTGGGAGTTCATCGAGCACGGAGACGACGCGCCCCTGGTCGGCGGCGATCTGTCGACCCGCGAGCTGGCGTGGATGGTCGAGAACGAGATGGTCGCGCGCCTGCAGGACGTCGTTCTGCGCCGCACCAGCATCGCTTTCACCGGCAACGCGGATGCGGATGTGCTCGAAGAGCTTGCAGACGCGCTGGTGCCGCTTCTCGACTGGGATCGCGAACGCCGCGATACTGAAGTCGATCAGACGCGTGAGCTTCTGAACGAACGGCATGGACTCCAGATCTCGTCGCGCGCACGCGGCTGACGAGACATCCGAACACCGCCCTCCACGCGGTGTAATTCCCAATAAGTGCCAGGGCTAAGGGGCCCTGGCACTCGAGAAAGGTCAATGAAGACATGACTGAAGTGAATCTCGGTCTCTACTTCCTCTCGGAGTTCGTCGGCACAGCGCTGCTGATCCTCCTCGGATGTGGTGTGGTCGCCAACGTCGCGCTAGCCAAGAACAAGGGCTTCGGCGGCGGTTTCCTGATGGTCAACTGGGGATGGGGTCTCGCGGTCTTCGTGGGTGTCCTGGCCTCGGCCTACTCGGGCGCGATCCTGAATCCCGCCGTCGGCATCGGCCTGCTCGTCGCAGGCAAGATCGACTTCTCGCAGTTCGCGGTGGCGACCGGTGCCGAGCTGCTCGGAGCGATCGTCGGTGCGATCCTCACGTGGCTCGCCTACAAGCAGCACTTCGACGAGGAGCCCGACCCCGCCAACAAGCTCGGCGTCTTCTCGACCGGCCCCGCGATCCGCTCATACGGTTGGAACCTCGTCACCGAGGTCATCGGCACGTTCGTCCTCGTTTTCGCGGTCTTCGCGTTCGCTGACTACGGCGACATCGAGATCGGCGTCCCGGGAGGCCTCGGCCCGCTCAGCGCGCTTCCCGTCGCACTCGTCGTGGTCGCCATCGGTGCCTCGCTCGGTGGACCGACCGGATACGCGATCAACCCTGCCCGTGACCTCGGGCCCCGCATCGCCCACGCCATCCTCCCGATCAAGGGCAAGGGTTCCAGCGACTGGTCGTACTCGTGGGTCCCGGTCGTCGGTCCGCTCATCGGTGGTGTCCTCGCCGCTGTCGCTGCGCCCGTACTGCTCAACCTCGCCTGAACCCGAACCTGACTTCAAAGGAGAACACAATGGCCGACTACATCATCGCCATCGATCAGGGCACCACGTCCAGCCGCGCGATCATCTTCGACAAGAAGGGCAGCATCGTCGCGACCGGTCAGAAGGAACACGAGCAGATCCTCCCCAAGGCCGGCTGGGTCGAGCACGACCCGGCCGAGATCTGGCGCAATGTGCAGGAAGTGATCGGACTCGCCTTGAGCCGTGCCGACCTGACGCGTCACGACATCGCAGCCGTCGGCATCACCAACCAGCGTGAGACCGCCGTGGTCTGGGACAAGACGACCGGAAAGGCCGTCTACAACGCCATCGTCTGGCAGGACACCCGCACGCAGGAGATCGTCGACCGCCTCGCGGCCGACGGCGGGGTCGAGCGATTCAAGCCCATCGTCGGCCTCCCCCTCGCCACGTACTTCTCCGGCACCAAGATCGCGTGGATCCTCGAGAATGTCGACGGCGCGCGGGAGAAGGCGGATGCCGGCGACCTCGTCTTCGGCACGACGGACAGCTGGGTCCTCTGGAACCTCACCGGCGGTGTCGACGGCGGCGTGCACGTGACGGACGTCACCAACGCCTCTCGCACCATGTTCATGGATCTCGAGACGCTCGAGTGGCGTGACGACATCCTCGAGGCTTTCGGCGTTCCTCGCTCGATGATGCCTGAGATCCGCTCCTCCTCCGAGGTCTACGGCGCAGCCGAGGACTCGTCGCTGCTGCGCGAGACGCCGATCGCCGGCATCCTGGGCGACCAGCAGGCTGCGACGTTCGGCCAGGCCGCGTTCAACACGGGTGAGAGCAAGAACACCTACGGCACCGGGTGCTTCCTCATCTTCAACACGGGCGAGGAGATCGTCCACTCGAAGAACGGCCTGCTCACCACGGTTGGCTACAAGCTCGGCGACGGACCGACGCACTACGCGCTGGAGGGCTCGATCGCCGTCACCGGATCACTGATCCAGTGGTTGCGGGACCAGCTCGGCATCATCGGCTCCGCTCCGGAGGTCGAGGAGCTCGCCAAGCAGGTGGACGACAACGGCGGCGTGTACATCGTCCCCGCGTTCTCCGGTCTGTTCGCCCCCTACTGGCGTCCCGACGCACGCGGTGCCATCGTGGGCCTCACCCGCTACGCGAACAAGAACCACATCGCTCGCGCAGCACTCGAGGCCGTCGCGTTCCAGACCCGCGACGTTCTCGACGCGGTCAACGCGGATGCCGGCGTCGACCTCACCGAGCTCAAGGTCGATGGCGGCATGGTCGCGAACGACGCGCTCATGCAGTTCCAGGCCGATGTGCTCGGTGTGCCGGTCGTTCGCCCGGTCGTGGCGGAGACGACGGCGCTCGGTGCGGCCTACGCGGCCGGTCTCGCCGTCGGTTTCTGGAACGGACTCGACGATCTCTCCGCGAACTGGCAGGAAGATCGCCGGTGGGAGCCCTCGATGGAAGACGGAGAGCGCGATCGCCAGCTGCGCCTGTGGCGCAAGGCCGTCAGCAAGTCGATGGACTGGGTCGACGAAGACGTGAAGTGACCTCAGCGTTCTGAGGAGGCGGGCCCGGAGGATTTCTCCGGGCCCGTTTCGCGTCCCCCGGAGCCTGTCACGGAGTCGAGGACGCGAAGGAAGGCCGTCGCGACACTCCGAGGCGCACGGTCGTCCCACACCACGTACTGGACTCGGACCGGGCCGTCGCGCAACTCGACGGCGACCGCCTCCGTGGATGACGCTGCGATCACCCCCGGCGCGAGCAGCGCGACAGCGAGCCCCTCCGAGACGAGTCCGAGGAGCAGTTCCGACGAGTCGGCCTCGAATGCCACATCGCGGGAGATATCGGATGCCGCGAATGCCGCATCTCCCTGTGCACGCCCTGACGTGCCTGCGGGGAAGTCCGCGAAGACCTCATCTGCGAGTTCCGCGAGCCGCACTCGGGCCCGACCCGACAGGCGATGCGATGGCGGCAGCGCGACGACCAGTCGCTCGCGACCGAGTTCTCGGGCGGCGACGCCCCTCGGCGTGGCCTGCTCCCGCAGACCGAGCAGTGCGACATCGAGGTCGCCCTGCCGCACCGCATCGGCGAGGGTGTCGCTGTTCCCGATGGCGAGCTCGACCCGAGTATCAGGATGCGCCTCGCGGAAGCGAGAGATGACCCGCGGCACCGAAACCGCACTCGCCGTGGGGATGACGCCGATGCGGAGCGTACCCACGACACGACCGGAAGCCGCGGCCGCGGCCTCACGCGCGTCGTCGGCCGCCATCACCGCCATCTTCGCGTGAACCAGGAACGCTTCTCCCGCCTCCGTCGGCCGGACACTCCGGCTCGAGCGGATGAAGAGACGCTGTCCGAGCTCTCGCTCGAGCGCGGCGATCTGGTGGCTGAGGGCGGACTGCGTGACGAAGCACCGCTCCGCAGCTCGAGTGAAGCTCGACGCAGACGCCACCTCGACGACGTACTTCAGCTGCTGGAGATCCACCTGTCCATGATCTCTCTTCATGAAACAACTGACAACCATGCCTTGGACTCATACCGAAACGCGGTTCAGGCTGAGGACATGGCACGCATGTCCGTTCTGCTCCTCACAGCTCTTGCTCCCCTCTCCTGGGGCACCACCTACCTCGTGACGACGGAACTGCTCCCGATCGGTCACCCCCTCCTCGCGGGGCTGCTCCGCGCACTCCCCGCGGGACTCATCGCGTCGGCGATCGGCAGGACGCTCCCGTCCGGCGACTGGTGGCTGAAGTCCCTGGTGCTCGGGAGCCTGAACATCGGGGCATTCTTCCCCCTGCTCTTCGTGGCTGCCGAGCGGCTGCCCGGTGGTGTCGCCGCGGCTGTCGCGGGAGCACAGCCGATGATCCTCCTCGGCATGAGCGCGCTCGTACTCCGCGACCGGATCCGCCCCCTCACCGCCACCGCGGCCGTCGTGGGAACGGGCGGCGTCGCTCTCGTCGTGCTGGGTCCGGCCGCGCAGCTCGACGCCCTCGGTATCCTGGCAGCGCTCGGTGGCGTGACCGCCACCGCTCTCGGAATGGTTCTCACCAAACGCTGGGGCCGTCCTGCAGGCGTCGGCGCCGTCGCCTACGCGGGGTGGCAGCTGACCGCGGGCGGTCTCATCCTCCTCCCACTCACCATGCTCATCGAAGGCGTTCCTGCCACCATCGACAGCGGAGCGGTGCTCGGATACGTGTGGCTGGGCTCGGTCGGAGGGCTGCTCGCCTACACCCTGTGGTTCCGTGGCATCCAGCTGCTGCCGGTCATCGCCCCCGGGCTGCTCGCTCTGCTCTCCCCCGTGGTCGCGACGCTGCTCGGCACATTCGTGGCCGGGGAGTCGTTCATGCCTCTTCAAGCGCTCGGAATCGCGCTGGTGCTCGTCTCCCTCGTCGTGGGACAGCTGACGGCGCTCAGACGACCGCGTCGGTCGTCCAGCCCTGCTCGGGACCACCTGACGGCATCCCGATCCTGACGGACGTCAGCTCTTGCCGAAGAGCTTCTGGATCTCGGCCAGGTCTGCCTCGCTGGGCGCCTTGGCCCCGCCCAGACCGAATCCGGACCCGGTCGGGGTGGTCGCGGTCGCGATCCCCGCATTCTCGGCCGCTCGCTTCGCCGGGTTGCCCGAGCGGGATCCGCCCGAGGACTTGCCCTTCTTGCCGCGCTTCGACGACGCGCCGGGCTTGCCCATCCCGGGCATCGACCCCATTCCGGGGATGTTCGGCGTGCCGCCCCGCGCGACGGTCTTCATCATCTTGGCCGCCTGGTCGAACCGCTGAACGAGCTGATTGACATCCGTGACCGTCATGCCCGAACCGCGGGCGATGCGCAGACGCCGCGAGCCGTTGAGCACCTTCGGGTTGCGACGCTCTCCGGGGGTCATCGACCGGATGATGGCCTCGGTGCGATCGATCTCGCGCTCGTCGAAGTCCTCGAGCTGCTGCTTCATCTGCCCCATGCCGGGAAGCATTCCCAGCATCTTCTTCATCGAGCCCATCTTCTTCATCTGCTGAAGCTGGTCGAGGAAGTCCTCGAGCGTGAAGGACTCGGTCGCGAGCTTCTCCGCCATCTTGGCGGCCTCTTCCTCGTCGAAGGCCTGCTGGGCCTGCTCGATGAGGGTGAGGATGTCGCCGAGATCGAGGATCCGGCTGGCCATGCGATCGGGGTGGAACGGCTCGAGGTCCTCGAGTCGCTCGCCTGTCGACGCGAAGATGATCGGGCGTCCGGTGACGGATGCGACCGAGAGCGCCGCGCCGCCGCGGGCGTCGCCGTCGAGCTTCGAGAGCACGACTCCCGTGAAGTCGACGCCCTCTTGGAAGGCGCGCGCGGTGTTCACCGCGTCCTGACCGATCATGGCGTCGATGACGAAGAGGACCTCGTCGGGGTCGGTGGCCTTGCGGATATCGGACGCCTGCTTCATCAGCTCGGCATCCACACCCAGTCGTCCCGCGGTGTCGATGATGACCACGTCGTGCTGGTGACGTCGCGCATGCTCGACGCCATCGCGCGAGACCTTGACCGGGTCGCCCACGCCATTGCCCGGCTGAGGTGCGTAGACGGTCGCGCCCGCCTGCTCGGCGACCACCTGGAGCTGATTCACGGCGTTCGGGCGCTGGAGGTCCGCCGCGACGAGCAGAGGAGTGTGCCCCTCCCCCTCGAGCTGCTTCGCGAGCTTGCCCGCGAACGTCGTCTTACCCGAACCCTGGAGTCCTGCGAGCATGATGACCGTCGGCGCAGTCTTGGCGAACTGCAGACGACGCTGCTCGCCTCCGAGGATCTGCACGAGCTCCTCGTTGACGATCTGCACGACCTGCTGCGCCGGGTTCAGTGCCTTGTTGACCTCGTCGCCGAGGGCGCGTTCGCGCACCTTCGCGGTGAATTCCTTGACGACGGAGAGCGCGACGTCGGCGTCGAGCAGTGCGCGACGGATTTCGCGCACTGTGCCGTCGACGTCGGCCGCAGTGAGCTTTCCCTTCGTGCGAAGGTTGCGGAAGGTCTCGGTGAGCCGATCGGAGAGCGTGCCAAAGGTAGCCATGGTGTCACCGAGTTTACGCGAATCCGCCCCCGTTCTTCGCGCTGGGAGTGGCAGCGACCGCCAGCTCGGCTCTCAGCATTTCCTTCGCGCGCGCATAACGTCCCCGCACCGTCGACGAGGGGACCCCGAGATGCTCCGCCGCCTGCACGAGCGAGAGACGGTCCCAATGGACGAGACGAACGACCTCGGCGAGATCGGGGGCGAGCCGCGCGATGGCGTCGCGGACCTCGAGTCCGTCGTCCGCCGGCGGTGAATCGATGCTCTCCCTGAGGTGCAGGCGGAGCCGATCCGCGAGCGCCCACTTCCTCCGCTGGCCACGCGCGTGGTTCGCCAAGGTGCCGCGAGCGACGCCGAAGAGCCACATTCGTGCGCGCTCCGCCTCATCAGGCACATCCACGGAGCGTCGCCACGCGACGACCATGGTCTCGCCGAGCAGGTCCGCCGCATCATCGGTCCCGACCCGACGCGACAGGTAGGCGAGCAGGTCGGCCGAACTCGTCTGCAGCGCCGCCGTCAACCTCGCC
The DNA here is from genome assembly GCA_037033305.1 of Actinomycetota bacterium. GTDB lineage: Bacteria > Actinomycetota > Actinomycetes > Actinomycetales > Microbacteriaceae > Microbacterium. The sequence goes on from JAZBLP010000044.1 coordinate 10,345, forward strand.
TCGGGGGTCACTCCCCCGCTCCCCACTCTTCGCCTTCACAGTGCACCTGGCTGTGCGCGTCCGTTCCGGCCAGGACATCGCCGCCGAAGCCCTCGTTCTGCAGCGTGTCGTGGATCAGCTCACCGACGGCCTGTTCGTGCGCCGTCCAGGCGTTCAGGTCAGCTCGGCGAGGGTCGGCCTCCGCGGACGCGTCGGCGTCGTCGGCCGCCTCCAGAGTCGCGAGATACTTCGGGACGAGCGGCGCCGCGGCGGCTTCGACATCCGTGGAGGCGAACCACTCGTCGACGATCCGGTTGACCTGAGCGTTGGTGAACACGTCGTGGGTGTCCATCGCGCTGAACCGGAGCTCGCACTCCCCCCAGGTCGGCGATGTGTAGGTGTAGACCCGATCGAGATCGTCGAGACCGGGCCCCCAGAGCCAGTCGGATGACGCTACCGCGACGCCTGTGCCGCCGATCAGGAACAACGCGAGCAACCCGCTGAGCGCGACGGTTCGGCGTCGTCGTCGACGCGTCAGCGGCCTGCTCTCTTCGCGCGCGGCGACGATCATGGCATGGGTGAGCGCAGGATCCGGTTCGTAGCGGCCAGGGGCGGAACGGTCGAGCATCTCGTCGAGCGGATCGGCGGTCATGGTGTCTCCTCGGTCAGTGGGTGCTTCACTCCTGACCTGTCCGGATCCGGCGAATTCGTCCGTGCGTCTGTCAGATTGCGGGCGGGCTCCACGGGAGCCGCGCGATCGCCCTCACCGCCTCCGCGAATCTGTCGGCCACGGATCCTCGCCCGGCACCGCTCTCGGCCCAGGCCCGAACTGCCGCGAGCACGGCGCCGGCCCATGTCGCGGCAGCGATGTCCGCGGTGAGCGAGACGACTCCCGACCGTCGTGCGAGATCGGCCAGTGCCGCGGCGAGTCGGGCCTGGCGAAGCGCAGCGTCCTGCTCGAGCTCATCGTCGAGGCCCATGGCCGAGGAGTTCGTCATGGCGAGAGCGAGGCTGTCCGGCGCGAAGTCCGCGACGAGTGCCGAGAGGATGTGCCTGACCTCGGCGCCGTCGCGGTCGTGAGGCACCGCGGCGAGATCGTCGACGGCGGTCGTGATCCGCTCGTCGAGACCGGACCAGAGCACGTCGCTCTTCGACGAGAAGTAGTTGAAGAAGCTCGAGCGACTCACCCCGGCCCGCTGGGTGATGTCGGCGACCGACGTGGCGTCGTATCCCCGCTCGAGGAAGAGCTCGCAGGCGGCCTCGGCGAGAGTCTCGCGCGAAGACGCCTTCGGACGCCCTGCTCGGCTCGCGCTGCTCATGTCAACACGCTACCGCGCGTCGCTGCGGCGCGCCGCCCGCGATGCGGAGGAGTATTCTTAGACGCAATCCATTTATTGACGAGAGTGGTCTCCATGCTCGAGATACTGACGGCGGGCCTCGCCCCGGCGTACGTCCCCTACACCGCGGGCTGGGACCTGCAGCGCGACATCCACGCCGACGTCGTATCCGGAACCCGTCCCGACACACTCATCCTCCTCGAGCACGAAGCGGTGTACACCGCCGGCAAGCGCACCGAACCGCAGGAGCGCCCACACGACGGAACGCCGGTGATCGACGTCGACCGCGGCGGGAAGATCACCTGGCACGGCCCGGGCCAGCTCGTGGGATACCCGATCGTCCGGCTGCCCGAGCCGATGGACGTCGTCGCTCACGTGCGCCGCCTCGAGCGCATCCTGATCGACGTCCTCCGGCCACTCGGCGTCGACGGGTACCAGGTCGAGGGACGCAGCGGCGTATGGGTCCGCCGCCCGCTCTCCGAGGACAAGGTCGCGGCGATCGGAGTGCGTGTGCAGCAGGGGGTCACGATGCACGGCTTCGCGATCAACTGCGACAACACTCTCGCGGGCTTCGGCGGCATCATCCCGTGCGGGATCACCGACGCCGGAGTCACGACGATCAGCGAGGTCATCGGGGCCGACGTCGCTCCCGTCGACATCGCCGATTCCGTGGCGGCCGCCTTCCTCGTCCAATACTCGACAGCCGACCACGCAGGAGCCATCAGATGACCGCCGCACCCGAAGGACGCAAGCTCCTACGCCTCGAGATCCGCAATGCCGAGACACCGATCGAGCGCAAGCCGGAGTGGATCAAGACCAAGGCGAAGATGGGGCCCGAGTACACCGCGCTCCACTCCCTGGTGAAGAGCGAGGATCTCCACACCGTCTGCCAGGAGGCGGGGTGTCCGAACATCTTCGAATGCTGGGAGGACAGGGAGGCGACCTTCCTCATCGGCGGGTCCCAGTGCACCCGTCGCTGCGACTTCTGCCAGATCGACACGGGCAAGCCCGATGCCTACGACACGGACGAGCCACGCCGGGTGGCCGAAAGCGTCGTGCGCATGAATCTTCGCTACGCGACGGTCACCAGTGTGGCCCGCGACGACCTGCCGGACACCGGAGCCTGGCTGAACGCCGAGACCGTGCGGAAGATCCACGAGCTCAATCCGAACACCGGAGTCGAGCTGCTCGCCAACGAGCACAACGCCGATCCGGCCTTCCTCGGTCAGATCTTCGACGCTCGCCCCGAGGTCTTCGCGCACAACGTCGAGACCGTGCCACGCATCTTCAAGCGCATCCGACCGGCATTCCGTTACGAGCGCTCGCTCGATGTGATCACCCAGGCACGCGATGCGGGGCTGATCACCAAGTCCAACCTCATCCTCGGCATGGGCGAGGAACCGGAAGAGGTCGTCCAGGCGCTGAACGATCTGCACGACGCCGGGTGCGACATCATCACCATCACGCAGTACCTGAGGCCGTCGCCGCGCCATCTGCCCGTCGCTCGATGGGTCAAGCCCACGGAGTTCGTGGAGTTCAAGGAGGAGGCGGAGCGGATCGGCTTCCTCGGCGTCCTGGCCGGGCCCCTCGTGCGCTCGTCCTACCGGGCCGGCCGACTGTGGGCGCAGTCGATGGTGTCGAAAGGGCGCCAGATCCCGCCGCACCTGGCGCACATCGCCGAGAGTGCAGACCTCGGCTTCGCCCAGGCCGTCTGACCGAGGCGAGAAGCGTCAGTCGGCGCTCATCACCGATTGCACGCTGCCGTCGGACCCCAGGTTCACGAGCAGGACATCGTCGGTGGTGGTGGCGTCGAGCGCGTACTCCAACACCGCGAAGGGCTCGGATCCACCGTGCTCATCCGCGAGGATCGTCATGCTCATGAGCCGGAGCGACCGGATGATGTCGACGGCGGCGTCGCCGCTCACGTCGACGAGGACGTCCTCGAGCTCGTCGCCGTAGGCTTCCTGCTGCTGCAGGATGTACTCGGTGACCTCGCTGGTGCGATCATCGACCTCCGCGAGCATGCCCCGCCGCGAGACGGCGTCGACGTTCTCGATCCCCGCGATGAGCGAAGCGGCGATGTCGAGCGCGTCGGCGGAGACATCGTCCTGGTCCGGAGCCGTGAGATCGACGGTGACGCTCTGGTCGCCGAGCTCCACCGTCTCAGACCAGAAGATCGAGCCGTCGGGCCCTGAGGACAGGAGTCCGAAGTAGTCGTGTTCGATCGCCATAACGCTATGAAACCAGCCTCGTGCTCGCGGCGGTAGTCCCGTCGTCAGCCGACGAGCGACTTGACGAAGACATGGGGGGTGAATCCGGTCAGATCGTCGATGCCCTCGCCTTGCCCGAGGAGCTTGACGGGGATCCCGGTGCGCTCCTGCACGGCGAGGACGAAGCCGCCCTTCGCCGACCCGTCGAGCTTGGTCAGGACGAGACCGGTGACGCCGGCATGCTGCAGGAAAGCCTCGGCCTGCATCACGCCGTTCTGCCCGGTCGTGGCGTCGAGCACGAGGAGGACCTCGCTGATCGGCGCCTGCTTCTCGATCACCCGACGGATCTTTCCCAGCTCGTCCATGAGCCCGCCCTCGGTGTGCAGACGACCGGCCGTGTCTATGATCGCGATCTCGATGCCCTCGCGCTGCGCGAACTCGATCGTCTGGTAGGCGACGGATGCCGGATCCTGGCCCTCCTGCTGAGGACGCACGATCGCCGCTCCCCCGCGCTGCGCCCAGGTCGCGAGCTGATCGACGGCCGCCGCGCGGAACGTGTCCGCCGCGCCTACCACGACGCTGCGCTGGAACCCTCGGAGGAACTTGGTGAACTTGCCGATGGTCGTGGTCTTCCCGACGCCGTTGACTCCGACGACAAGCACGACCGCCGGTCGCTCGGTGAGCTTCAAGGTGGTGTCGAATCTGGCGAAGTGCTCCTCGAGCGTCTCGCGCAGCATCCGCTGGAGATCCTGAGGATCGGTCGTGCGGTACCGCTCGACCTTCTCTCGAAGCTCGTCGACGACCCTCTCACTGATGTCGGGACCGAAGTCAGCCGTGATAAGGGCGGTCTCGAGGTCCTCCCACGTCGTCTCGTCGATAGTGGGCTTGACGAACATCCCGCGCAGCGCGCGAGTGAGGGACCACGACTTCTCCGCCATGACTCCAGCCTACGGGTAGCGCCGTCAGACGGCGGCCGCGCGGTCGCCCACACGCTGCCCGACGACCGCCGAGACACCGTCCTGACGCATCGAGACGCCGTAGAGAGCGTCCGCGATCTCCATCGTGCGCTTCTGGTGCGTGATGACGAGCAGCTGTGAACTCTCGCGAAGCTGCTCGAACACGGTGAGCAGGCGACCGAGATTGGCGTCGTCGAGTGCCGCCTCGACCTCATCGAGGATGTAGAACGGGCTCGGGCGCGCCTTGAAGATGGCGACGAGCAGTGCGACAGCGGCGAGAGAGCGCTCACCGCCGGAGAGAAGGGACAGCCGCTCGATCTTCTTGCCGACCGGACGCACCGAGACCTCGATGCCCGTGGTGAGCATGTCGTCGGGATCGGTGAGGGAGATGCTTCCGGATCCGCCGGGGAAAAGCAGAGGGAACACCTCTCCGAACGCGACCCTCGTGTCTTCGAACGCGCTGGCGAAGATCGTCTTCATCCGCTCGTCGAGATCGGCGATGATCGTGAGCAGATCCTGGCGGGTCTGTGTCAGGTCCGCGAGCTGCTCCGTGAGGAACGCATGGCGCTGCTCGAGGGCCGCGAACTCCTCCAAAGCGAGCGGGTTCACGCGTCCGAGCTGAGCGAGTTTGCGCTCGGCATCGGCCAGTCGGCGCTGCTGGATCCGACGGTCGAACGGGATCGCCGTGTCGAGCTGCTCGTCATCAGCGGGCTCCGCACCGGGATCCCGTGGAACCAGCTGATCGGGACCATATTCCGCAACGAGAATATCTTCGTCGAGCGCGAGCTCCGACGCCACTCGCTCCAGAAGGCTGTGGAGGTGCAGCTTCTTCTCATGGATCTGCAACTCGAGCCCGTGAACGCTCTCGGTGAGGCCGGCCAGCCTCTCCCGGAGCGAGGTCTCCTGCGCGCGGAGAGCCGTCAACTCCTGGTTCTGCGCCGATCGCGCCGACTCCGCCTCGGCCAGCGCGACGCGAGCCTCGGTGACGGATCGATCGATCGAATCGAGGATTCGCGGGAGCTCCTGGGCGACGCCGGATGCCGCTTCGCGCTGCGCACGTCGGATCACGGCTCGGCGCGCTGCCTCGGCTGCGGCGTCCCGCTCCTGCTCGCGCTGCCGCTCGAGACCGACGACCCGGGCCTGGGCGGCGCGCACGCGCTCACGCAGGGTCTCGATCTCGAGGCGAGCTCTGACCTCGCCCTCACGTGCGATCTCCAGCGCTTCGAGCAGACCGTCACGCGCAGAGGCGTCGAGCACGGGCCGAGGTGCCGCGACGGCAGCGTCCCACTCGGCCTTGGCTGCCTCGGATGCGGCCTCGGCCTCGTGCACCGCGCTCTGCGCCTGCGCGAGCCCGGTCTCGAGGCGCTCGCACTCGGCGGCCGCCGACTCGTGGGTGATAGTGAGGCGGTTGACCTGCTCGGCGTGGGTCGCCAGCGCGGCATCGTGCTCGCGGAGTGCCCGGAGGGCCTCCTTGGCCAGACGACGGGATGTCTCGACCGACTCGTTCGCGTCCTCTCGGGCTTCCCGCAGCGAATCGACGATGACCTGGACTTCGGCCAAGCGGTCGTTCGCCGCATCCCGTTCGGCGGCGAGCTCGAGGCGCGATCGTTCGCCTCCGGATCCGGTGCGCAGCGTCTGAGCGGTCACGACGTCGCCGGCGGTCGTCACGATCGTGGTGGTGGTGTCGCCTGCGGTGTCGAGCGCGACGCGCGCGGACCGCGCTGCGTCGAGGCTGTCGGCGATGACGACGTGGGACAGGATTCCGAGAACGCCGTCCGGAGCCGTGACCGTGTCGACCGCTGGGGTCACGCCATCGATGACGGGCAGCTCGATCGACGGGCGCGCTGAGTCGGCGATCACGAAGTCGACCACTCCCCGGCGCGGCTGTGACGCCTCGAGCGCGATGTCGAAAGCATCGGCCGCCCGGTCGACGAGGACGCCTTCAGCGAGGGGACCCAGCACTGCCGCGACGGCAGCCTCGAATCCGGTCCTGACCTGCACGGAGTCACCGACGAATCCGCGAATCCCCGAACCTCCGGTCTTCACGATCTCCGCGGCTCCTCCGGAGATCGCGAGCGCACTCCCGAGCGCCGCCGACTTCGCGGTGAGCGCGTCGACCTCGCGCTCCGCCGCGTGGAGACGCTCACGGAGCGTCTCCCGCTCGGCTTCGGCCGCTGTGGCGGCCCGCTGCGCGCTCTCATACGCCGCGGAATGCTCTGCCGCCGTGCCCTCCGGCGCTTCCGCATCCGCGATCGCTTCGAGGGCCTCCGCTGCGTCACGACGGCGCATGTTCGCCGCCTCGAGCGCGTTCTCCTGTCGAAGAACCGCCCCCCGCACGGCAGCGAGAGCAGACGCGGCGGCATCGGCCGTGCCGCGCAGCGAACTGATGCGCATGTCGTACTCCGACACCAGCGCGCTCTGTTCGGCGATATCGACGTCGAGAGTGTCGAGTTCGGCGCGTGCGAGCACTACCTCTCGGCTCGCCACCGACGCCGCTTCCTGGGCGTCACCGAGGCCCGCGGAGATCGCTGTGATCTCGTCCTTCGCCTCGTCGATCGTGCTCTGGGTCACCGTGACAGCGGTCACCGCCGCGTCATCATCATCTGAGCCGAGCAGCGCGAGCCGCTGATTGGCCAGCGTGTACAGCCCGCGCATGCGCTCCTGCACCTGTTCCAGACCGAACGCGACTCCCCTCGCCTGATCCACCGCGACCGAATTCTGATCCTGCTCGAGCCGCGCGATGCTCGCCCGCACTGACTCCGCCTGATCGGACAGCACCAATCGTTCGGTGTGTCTCTCATGCTCGGTACGCGTGTGATCTGCGAGAGCTGTGCGCAGCGCCACGACGTCGTCGGCGAAGATGCGGGCCTTTGCATCGCGGACGACCGCGGCGATCGTCTGCGCCTCTCGCGCGATCTCGGCCTGACGTCCCAGCGGCTTGAGCTGACGGCGGATCTCACCCGCGAGGTCGCTCAGACGGGTGAGGTTGGTCTCCATCGCATCGAGCTTGCGAAGGGTCTTCTCCTTGCGCCGTCGGTGCTTGAGGATCCCGGCGGCCTCCTCGATGAAGCCGCGACGGTCCTCCGGCGATGCCTGGAGCACGGTGTCCAATCGCCCCTGTCCCACGATCACATGCATCTCGCGCCCGAGGCCGGAGTCGCTGAGAAGCTCCTGCAGGTCGAGAAGACGGCAGTTCTCCCCGTTGATCGCGTACTCGCTCGATCCGCTGCGGAAGAGAGTCCGACTGATCGTGACTTCGGCGAACTCGATCGGCAGGGCGCCGTCGCTGTTGTCGATCGTCAGCTGCACCTCGGCGCGGCCGAGCGGCCCTCGGGTGGAGGTCCCCGCGAAGATGACGTCTTCCATCTTGCCGCCGCGGAGCGTCTTGGCCCCCTGCTCGCCCATGACCCAGGCGAGGGCGTCGACGACGTTGGACTTGCCTGAACCGTTGGGTCCGACGATGCAGGTGACACCCGGTTCGAAGACGAAGCTGGTCGGCTGCGCGAAGGACTTGAACCCCTTGAGGGTCAGGCTCTTCAGATGCATGCGCGTACCGCGTCTCGGGGGTGAATCACGCCCATACGCTACCGGAGTGCGGCCTCAGAACGGGCATCCCGCGCGGGTTCGCAGTGAACCGGAATTCCGCGCGACACGCCGAACCACGCCGGCGATGCTTGACGGACACGCCCGGGCTTCGCTACCGTAACCTCCGGATCGCCACTCGAAAGGAGGTTACCGATGATTACTCAGCTCACTGCTCAGGCCTCTGGCCTCGCCGCGCCATTCGCGCCGCGCTTTGCGCACTCGGTAACCGCCGGCGTCCGTCGAAGCGCTCTCTCGTAGAACCGCAGCCCGAGAACCCTGCCCCGAACCATCCACCGGTCTCCGACCTGTGACGGGGCGTCTCGCATCCGCGTCTCCGCGCTCCGCCCTCTGATCCACACCGGATCACGGTCATCCGCCGATCCCGGCGTCCGCCTTCCGGCGCCCCCGGGCTCTTCTCTCATCGCGCACTGCCGTCTTCTCTCCGGAGGCGACGCGGCGGCGTCTTCCGCACCCATCATCACCGCACATATCGAAGGAACCATCGTGAACACCACGCTGTACCGCAGCATCCCCCACCCTCCGGATACCGAGGACCATCAGGTCCTCCATATCCCCGCACCCGATGAACTGCGGCGCCTCGCGCTGGCAGATCGTCTCTCGCTCCGGATCGGCCTCTGGCTGCTCCAGCGGGCTCAGCGCCCTCGCCCGACGCGTCGCATCGCCGCCGATGAGGCGGATGTGCTGCGTCTCAACAGACGCGATCGCACGCCGGGCGAGGCGTACGCCCTGCTCACCTTCGACCTGCAGCGTCAGCTGCGCTGACCTGGAGATCGTCATGAGCATTCCGCTCACGCCCGATGCGTCGCTGCATCCGCTCGTGCTCCCGACACGGGCGGATGCGGCCGACGCCGCCGAGTTCCGCGAGCTCGCCCGCGTTCGCAACGACGTCTACCGAGAGCTCACGGGACGCACCGAACAGGATCTGACGCCCGAGGCGCTGCTTCCCTTGCTGCGCTCTCGCACGGAGCGCACGACTGCCGTGTGGGCCGTGCGCGTAGGAGACGAGATCGTCGGGCGCACGGTCATCGACATCCCCCTCGAGGAGGGGTCGCGTGTCGCGATCGCCGCGATCGAGATCCACCCCCGCGTCTGGGGCCTGGGGATCGGAACCGCGATCCTGCCGCACATCGAGGCGTTCGCACGTCTCCATGGCCGCACCGTCATCCAGAACTGGACGGAACAGCCGGCCAGTGACGGGCCGAGGCTGCAGGCGAAGACGGGGTTCGGCAGCGTCCCGGACGATCACGTCGCCCGATTCCTCATCCGCCACGGATTCACCCTCGAGCAGGTCTATCGGGTGAGCCGCCTCGAGGTCACCCACGAGACGGTCCAGCGTGCTGAGAAGCTGCTCGACGACGCGCGTGCCCTCTCGCAGGACTATCGCGTGCTCCAGTGGACGCTTCCGACGCCGCCCGAGCACGTCGACGGCTACGCATGGCTCAAGTCGCGCATGTCGACCGACGCCCCCTCGGCCGATCTCGAGTCCGACGAGGAGGCTTGGGAAGCGGAGCGCCTGGTCGCTGCGGAGAAGAGAGTCGAGGAGATGGGGCAGACCATGCAGGTCACTGTCGCGCAGCACATCCCGACCGGTGAGCTCACCGCCTTCACCGAACTCGGAATCGGCCCGGACCACGCCGCGACCACGCACCAGCACGACACCCTGGTGCTCACCGAGCACCGCGGCCATCGCCTGGGGCAACTCGTGAAGTGCGCTGCGTTGCTGTCGTGGACCGGTCTCGCCCCGGCGTCACGCGATGTGATCACCTACAACGCCGAGGAGAATCGGCCGATGCTCGCCATCAACGAGGCGATGGGGTTCACCGCCATCGCCTACGAGGGCGCCTGGAAGAAGGAGCTGTCATGACGACCAGCACTCTGACGGTCACACCGCTGACTGTCCCCCGCTCGTTGGACGCAGCGGATGCCGCAGACTTCCGCGCGTACGGCGAGCTCAACCGGCAGATCTGCGAGGAGCTGGTGGGCCTGCCCGACATCGCCCCCGACGCCGCACAGATGCTTGCATCGTGGCAGGATCCCAGCGACAGCCTGCAGACGGGGTTCGTGGCCAGGCGCGGAACCGAGATCGTCGGCATGATCACTCTCTCCTACGCCCAAGAGGCGGATGCGAACGCCGCGGAGGCGGACCTCCTCGTCCCGGAGAGGCACTGGGGACGCGGTGTCGAAGACGCTCTCCTGTCGCTCGCCGAGTCGGAAGCCCGCGCACGCGACCGGTCGCTGGTGCAGATCTGGACGCTGCACAGACCGATGGAGTCCGGCCGGATGATCATTCCGAGGACGGGGTGGGGTCGCATTCCGGCGATTCCGCTGTCGGACGCCCTCGAAGCCCGCGGATACGACTTCGAACAGGTCGAACGCAACAGCGAGCTCGATCTGCGATCCGACCCCGCCCCGCTGCGAGCCGCTCTGGAATCGGCGCAGGCCGCCGCCGGCGGCGACTACCGCGTGCTCCACTGGATGGCGCCGACACCGCCCGAGCTCCGTGACGGGTACGCGGCCGTGCTCGCTCGTCTGTCGACCGATGCCCCGAGCGGCGACATGGACTTCGTGGCCGAAGAGTGGGACGCGGAACGCGTGGTGCGACGGGAGCGTCGACTCATGGGAGCCGGCCAGGCTCTGTCGATCGTCGCAGTGCAGCATGCGCCGAGCGGAGACATGGTGGCCTACAACGAGCTCCTCGTCGGGGCGGACCGCTCAGGAGTGACCCACCAGCTCGGCACCCTGGTCTCTCGCGAGCACCGTGGGCACCGGCTCGGCACGATCGTCAAGTGCGCGAATCTTCTCCGCTGGCGGGAGCTCATGCCGCTCACCCCGACCGTGTCGACATTCAACGCCGAGGAGAACCGCCCCATGCTCAGCATCAACGAGGCGATCGGTTTCGTGCCTGTCTCATACGCCGGAGCGTGGCAGAAGCGGATCTGATCGAGATCATCCGATCGGCGTACGCAGCCGGCCACGGATCATCCGCCGGGCCGATGCAGTGATCTTCGTGTGCCGGCGAGGCTGGAGGCATGAACACCACGGTCCTCGACGCACGCGCTCTGACGAAGTCCTACGGTACGACCCGCGCACTCGCCGGAGTCGACCTCACCATTCACCGCGGCGAGGCGGTTGCCATCATGGGCGCGTCGGGATCCGGCAAGACCACCCTTCTTCATGTGCTGGCCGGCATCATCCGCCCCGACTCCGGCACGGTGACGTTCCAGCCCTCTAGCGGTCAGCTCGCACACGTCGCAGGACGTGATGAATGCGCTGCTGTGGTCGACGACCGGTCAGGGCCGCACGCTGCTCGTCGTGACCCACGATGCAGACGTGGCGGCGCGCTGCTCGCGCATCGTCTCCGTGCGCGACGGACAGATCATCTCCTCGGCGGTATCGGCATGAACGCCCGCGTTCTGGCGGTCCTCCTTCGACCCGGAACGGAAGAGAACGCGGTGCTCGCGCTGCCGATAGCAGCGTTCGGCATCGTGACCGCACTCGTGCTGACCGTCGTGGGCGGGGCGCAGTCGTTCTGGACCTGGACCGATGAGTACGCGCCCGTGTACCAGGCGTTGGCAGCGATCGCGCTCGTGCTCCTCGTCGTCCCCCTGATGAATCTCGGCGGGGCGGCCGCCCGCCTCTCGGCCCGCCGGCGCGACGAGCGACTCTCCACCATGCGCCTTCTCGGCGTGACGCCGCTGGGTGTGGGGATCGCCACCGTCGTCGAATCGGTGATCGTCGCGGCAGCGGGGGCCATCGTCGGAGTCATCGTCCATCTCATCGTCACTCCGTTGATAGGGCTCATCCCGTTCCGAGGCACGGCCCTCGGCACCCACGCCGTCATGCTCGCGCCCCTCGGCGTTCTCGCCGTCGTGGGAGGCGTCCTGCTCGTCGCGGGTGGAAGCGCTGTGCTGGGACTCCGGCGCGTGATCATCTCACCGCTCGGCGTGCGCCTGCGGACGACCGTCTCCACCGTGCATTGGTTCCGAGCGGTCATCGCAGTCTCGGTCCTGGCGCTCGGGTTCGTCCTCGTCAAGATCTTCCCCGCGGTCGCAGGAGTCGCGGTGACGATCACCGTCCTCGCCCTGCTGTTCGCCGTCTCGCTGGCAATGCTGAACGTGGTCGGACCGTGGGTCCTCAAGGTCACCGCTGCGCGCCAGCTGCGCAGGGCCGAACGCGCCGACCGGCTCCCCGCCGCACGCCTGGTGCTGGACTCGCCCAGAGCCGCGTGGCGGCAGGTGAGCGGCATCGCGATGGCGGGCTTCATGGCCGTGTTCGCAGGAACAGGCGTCTCCCTGATGACTGTGATGAACAGCGGCGACACGACGTCCGCAGATGCGGCACTCGCCGCGGACATGCGAACCGGCCTCGTGATCACTCTCGTCGCCTCGTTCCTGATGGTCGCGGCGTCCGTGGGGGTCAACCAGGCGGCCGCCCTTCTCGATCAGCAGGAACTCCACCGGAGTCTTCACCGGTTGGGCGTGCCGCTCGACACCGTCGACAGCGCTCGCCGCCGGGCGATCATGTCGCCGCTCCTCGTGACCGCAGTCGGCTCGGCGACGTGTGCGGGCGTGCTGGTCTTCCCGCTGCTGGGGATCGCCCTGATCACGGCACCCGAGTCGCTCATCACGATCGCGCTCGTGCTCGCGGCAGGGATCGGGATCGTGTGGGTGAGCACTCGAGCGACGCGGCCCCTGCTCGCCCGGTCGTTCGAGGCGGTGTGAGTGTCAGCGACGCCGCTGGCAGCGCGGACAGTAATGACTCGAGCGGTTCATGAACGACTCTCGGCGGATCAGAGTCCCGCAGCGCGGGCATGGCTGTCCGCCTCGACCATATGCATTGAGAGAATGCGCGAAGTAGCCGGCCTGGCCGTTCACGTTGACGTACTGGGAGTCGAAGCTCGTGCCGCCCTCGGCCAGCGCCTTCGCGAGCACCGTGCGCACCTCGGCCAGAAGGCGCCGCACCGCCTGGCTCGACAGCGCGCTCGCGCGCGACTCCGGGTGAATGCGCGCAGCCCACAGCGCCTCATCGGCGTAGATGTTTCCCACACCGCTGATCGTCTGCTGATCGAGGAGCACACGCTTGATCGCACTGCCGCGTGTGCGAAGCGCTCGCCGAAAGCGGTCGTCGTCGAAGAGAGGATCCATCGCATCGCGCGCGATGTGCACGACCTGAGTCGGGATCATGGTCGGTCCGTCCGGCACCAGACCGTCGACCGCCAGCGATCCGAAAGTCCTCTGGTCGGCGAACACGATCGCCAGCTCGCCGTGCTGCGGATGCTCGATGCTGATCCGGATGCGCTCGTGGCGTTCCGCCGCGGCATCCGGCGCACGAAGAAGCATCTGCCCGCTCATCCCCAGGTGAGCGATCAACGCGGAATCTCCGGTGTCCAGTGGCAACCAGAGGAACTTGCCCCGTCGGTCGGCGGCAGTGAAGGCTCGCCCTTCCAGGCGCGACACGAAGTCGGCCGATCCCGCCGCATGACGCGTGAGGGCGCGCTCATCGAACACGCTGACAGCCGTGATCGTCGAGCCGATCGCTGCGGGAGCGAGACCCGCTCGGACGACTTCGACCTCGGGAAGCTCAGGCACGCTCGTTGAGCAGTCGCCACGCGCTGAGCGCGGCGGCCATCTCTGCGGTCTTCTTGCTGCTGCCCTTGCCGGTCATCGCGAGATCTCCGACGACCACGGTTGCGAGGAACCGGCGATCGTGGTCGGGGCCGCTCGCCTCCACCGAGTACTGGGGCGGAGTCGCACCGACTCGCGCAGCGAGCTCCTGCAGACTCGTCTTCGGATCCATCGCCGCGCCGTAGCGCTCGGGGTCGGCGAGGAGCGGCTCGGTCAGCCGGAGCACGAGTTCGGTCGCCGCCTCTGGACCGGCGGACAGATACGTCGCGCCGATCACGGCTTCCATGGTGTCGGCGAGGATCGAGTCCTTGTCGCGACCGCCTGTCTGCTCCTCGCCGCGCCCCAGTAGCAGATGGCTGCCGAGATCGATGGCTCTCGCGACCTCTGCGAGAGCGACCGTCGAGACCACGCTCGCGCGTCGCTTCGCCAACTCGCCCTCATCGAGACCCGGATGCGTCGTGAACAGCATCACCGTCACGGCTTGCCCGAGAACGGAGTCGCCGAGGAACTCGAGACGTTCGTTATGGGGGATGCCGCCATGCTCGTAGGCATACGAGCGATGGGTGAGCGCCAACTCCAGAAGCTCCGCGTCGATATCGACGCGGAGCTTCTCTGGGAGCGGTCTCGTCCCCCCAGGGACCTCAGTCACAGTCGTGAAGTCGCGACTCAGACGTCGGCGACCTTGCGACCCTTGTACTCGAGGAAGAGCTCGGTGCCCTGCGAGTCGGTGACGACCTTGGCCTGGTGAGGACGGCTGTAGACGACCTGACCGTTCTCGATGGTCTTGACGAGTGCGACGGGCGCCGCCTTCCACTGCGCGCGGCGCGAGCGGGTGTTCGAACGGGATACCTTGCGCTTCGGGGGGTTACCAGCCATGACTAGCTCTCTTCTTTCTCGGCGGCTCGGCTCCGTGCCTCACCGTCTTGGTCTGTGATCTGCTGGAGCGCGCTCCACCGAGGATCGATGGGAGCCACCTGCTCCGTCCCGGTGCTCGCGGTCAGCCTCTCGCCCGTCTCCGGGTCGAGCCCGGGGCAATCCGGCTGACACACCGGCTGAAATGGAAGCGCCAATACGGCCGCATCCCTGACTAGAGTTTCAAGATCCACGTGGTCGTCTTGAACCTCGAAGTCAGTTTCTTCCTCACCAGGATACGCGAAAAGCTCCTGGAACTCGACTTCGACGGGCCGGGTGATGTCGATCAGGCATCTTCCGCACACGCCGGAGTACTCCGCGTCGGCGGTTCCGGAGACCAGAATGCCCTCGTGAACCGATTCGAGACGCACGTCCAGATCGAGCGCAGAACCGGCTTCGTACGCGACGATTCCCTCTCCCCAGCCTTCGCCGAGGGTCACCGAGAACTCGTGCTCGCGCATCTCGCCCGGCTTGCGGACGATGTCGCGGACGGGCAGGACGAAAGGACCATTCATTCGGGAACGCACCCGGCAATGGTACCGGCTCCTACGCAGTGCAGGCTGGTTCCGCGCTGAGTGGAGAGGGCATCTCGGGAATCAGATCCCGCGTGATCCGGTGTCCAGGAAGGAGGCCACCGCCGGAGGCACGAACGGCGACACGTCACCACCGAGGCCGGCCACCTGGCGGACCAGTGAGCTCGAGACAAGGGCATGCGCGGGGTCGGGCAGGAGGAAGACCGTCTCGATGTCGGCGAGGTGACGGTTCACGATCGCCATCGGGGATTCGTACGCGACGTCGATCTGGGAACGGATCCCCTTGACGAGGACGCCCGCTCCGACATCGCGGGCGTAGTCCACGAGCAGCCCCATGCTCCAGGAGCCCACGACGACGTTGTCGCCGATCCCGTCCTCCGCGATCGACTGCTCGAGCAGCGACATGCGCTGGGCGATCGGGAGCAGCGCTTCCTTTCCGGGGTTGTGCACCACGAGCACGTGAAGCTCGTCGTACAGCTTGGCTGCGCGACGGATCACGTCGAGATGACCCAGAGTCGGCGGATCGAAAGATCCAGGGACGACGGCGATCCGGCTGCTCATGCCCCCAGCCTAAAGCACACGGTGCTGCCGTCAGTTCTTCGCGAGGGCCGCCCGGTCGTCGTCGCTGACCCGTCGCTCGATCGCTGAGCGGAGCCCCGGATTCGCCCGCAGATCCGGGTCGGCGGAGAGGATGAGCTCCGCGAGCTCCCGGGCTCGGACGATCAGCCCCGAGTCTTTGACGACCCGCAGCAGCTTCAGCGAGGACCGAGCTCCAGCCTGTGCGGCGCCGAGCACGTCGCCCTCGCCACGCAGTTCGAGATCGACCTCCGCGAGAGCGAAGCCGTCGAGAGTCGCGGCCACCGCGTCGACGCGTTCGCGCGCGACAGAGCCCTCTTCTGCTTCGGTGACCAACAGGCAGAGCCCGGGAACGCCGCCTCGGCCGACGCGACCCCTCAGCTGGTGCAGCTGCGACACCCCGAACCGGTCGGCATCGAGGACGATCATGGTCGATGCGTTCGGAACGTCGACACCGACCTCGATCACGGTCGTCGCCACGAGCAGGTCTATCTCGCCGCGTGCGAAGGACTGCATGACGGCATCCTTCTCATCGGACGGCATACGACCGTGCAGCACCGCCCGTCGCACGTTCGCGAGCTTCGGATGCGTCGCGAGGGCCTCATCGAGCTGCACGACACCCCAGCGAGGACCTGACGCGCCTTCGGGCTGGATCAGGGGCTGCTCCCCTGCCTCGGCGGTCTTCTTCGTGGTGTCGATCGCCGCGCACACCGCAAACACCTGTCGTCCCTGGGCGATCTCCTCCGCCGCACGCTCCCACACGCGGTTGAACCAGCCGGGATGCTCGGCGAGCGGAGCGACGAAGGACTCGATCCCCGCTCGCCCCTTGGGCATCGTACGGATCACGGAGGTGTCGAGATCGCCGAACACCGTCATCGCGACCGTCCGAGGAATCGGGGTCGCGGTGAGGACCAGCGCGTGCGGGCTGGACCCCTTGGCGCGGAGCGCCTCTCGCTGCTCGACTCCGAACCGGTGCTGCTCATCGACGACGACGAGACCGAGGTCCGCGAAAGTCGTCTTCTCGCCGAGCAGTGCGTGGGTGCCCACGACGATCAGCGACTGGCCGGAGGCGACACGCAGCGCGGCCTTGCGACGTTCTGCGGCCGGCATCTGACCGGTGAGCAGAGTGGGCATCACGAGCGGCGACAGCTGCGGCCCGAGCATCTTCGCGATGGATCGCAGGTGCTGCCCTGCGAGCACCTCCGTGGGTGCGATCAACGCCGCCTGACCGCCCGACTCGGCCACCTGGAGCATCGCACGCAGCGCGACGAGGGTCTTGCCCGACCCGACCTCGCCCTGCACGAGACGGTTCATCGGCCACGCGGCGACGAGGTCGCTCGCCACCTGCTCACCGACCGTCTTCTGATCGGGCGTGAGGTCGTACGGCAGCGAGGCGTCGAAGCGCTCGAGCAGCCCACCCGGCGTCGCAGGACGCGCCGTCGCCGAGAGCGATCGCACGGCGTCCCGCTGCTGCAGGAGCGCTGTCTGAAGAGTGAGCGCCTCGTGCATCCGCAGGGTGCGGACCGCAGGATCGATGTCGTTGCGGGTCTTCGGGCGATGGATCTGCTCGAGTGCCTCCCGCGCGGTCAGCAGTTCCTCCCGCGCGCGGACATCGGGGGCGAGAGGCTCAGGCACCTCGCCGAGGCCGTCGAGTGCCCGCGTGATGAACCTGGCGATCTGCCACGTCTGCAGCGTGGACGTGGCGGGATAGATCGGAATCAACACGGCTGCGCGGGCATCCGCCCGGCGTCTGGCTGCATCCTCATCGTCGAAGAGCTCGTACTCCGGATGCGCGAACTGCGTCATGCCGTTGAACTCGCCGACCTTGCCCGAGAAGACACCTCGACGCCCGACAGCGAGGTCCTCGGAGCGCCACTTGGCCGCGCCGAGGTTCTTCGCGAAGAAGGTCAGGGACATCTTGCCGATGCCGTCGCCGATCACGACGTCGACCATCGCACCGCGACGATTGCGCATCGCCCTGGCACTGGAGGACAGCACCTCGGCGACGATCGTCACCGTCTCGCCCAGCGGGAGCTCGCGGATCGGCGTCAGCTCTCCCGGGTCTGCGTACCGTCGGGGGTAGTGCGACACGAGGTCGCCGACCGTCTTCATGCTGAAAGCTCTGTCGAGAGACTTCGCCGGGGTGGTGCCCAGCGCCTCCTCGAGCGACGAATCCAGCGTGAGCGACATGATCCGAGTCTAGGAGGCCGCACCGACACGACGCGCGCCGCACCTGTCGTATCGTGAACGGGTGACGAGGATCATCGCCGGAAAGGCACGAGGCGCGCGTCTCGACGTGCCCCACGCGGGAACGAGACCCACCAGCGACCGCGTGCGGGAGTCGCTGTTCGGAGCGCTGGAGTCGGCGGACGCCATCGTCGGCGCCCGAGTTCTCGACCTCTACGCCGGATCGGGTGCGCTGGGACTGGAGACCCTCAGCCGCGGCGCGACGAGCGCGGATCTCGTCGAGCACGGCCGAGAGGCGGCGGACGTCGTCCGTCGTAACGCTGCGACCGTCGCGAAGGCGGGAGCGTCGGGCGCGAGGGTTCACCAGAGCGCCGTCAGGTCGTTCCTGCTGCGCGCCTCCGGCCCGTACGACCTCGTGTTCTCGGATCCTCCATACGACCTCGACGACGAGGCGATGACGGCGGATCTCATCGCGCTCGCCCCGCTTCTCGCTCCTGACGCCCTCGTGATCATCGAGCGCGCCCGGCGATCGACCCCTCCCGACCTCCCCGCTGCGGGCCTGGAGCTGATCCGCGAGAAGGCCCACGGCGACACCGCACTCTGGTGGGCCGAGCCCGCTCCCGCAACGGAGGCCTCTCAGCCCGAGGCCGAGTCCCAGTCGCGATAGGGATCCCAGCCGCTGACGTCTGCGGGTGCACCGTCGACCAGCAGTGCGTGCTCGCCCTGCTGCACGACCGCACCGATGGCGCGGAAGCCTGTCGGCACCATTCCGGGCGGGAAAGCGGCGAGCAGGGCGTGATCCTCGCCACCGGCGAGAGCTCGCTGCGGGCTGTCGCCGAGAGCTGCGCCGTCGAGTGCGATGGTGACTTCGGACGCCGCTGCCATGCGGCGCGCGTCGAGTGCGAGGCCGTCCGAGATGTCCATCATCGCGGTCGCTCCCGCAGTTGCAGCGAAAGGGCCGAGCCCGATCGGGGGCGACGGACGGAGCTGTGCCGCCAGAGCAGCGCTCTCACCCGGCGCGAGCCGTGACGGATCCACGGAGACCGGCGCCTCCCCCTCACGAAACCTCCCGAACAGCACCGCGAGTCCGTGAGCGGCGTGGCCGAGCTCGCCTGCGACCGCGACCACATCACCGACCCGCGCCCCCGAGCGGGTCACCGGCGGCCGACCCTCGAGATCGCCGAGGGCGGTGACGGCCACGGTCAGGACGTCCGAGACCGTCAGATCACCCCCGACCACCGCGCACCCCGGCGCGAGCGCCGCACAGGCTTCTCGGAAGCCGTCTGCGAGGCGCTCGATGAACGAGAGTCGAAGCTCGCGGGGAACGGCCAGCGCGACAAGCAGCGCCGTCGGCCGGGCGCCCATGGCTGCGACATCGGCGAGGTTGACGGCGGCGGCCTTCCAGCCGAGGTCGTACCCCGATGACCACGCGAGCCGGAAGTCCGGACCGTGCACGAGAGTGTCCGTCGTGGCGACGACCGAACCCGAAGGAGTCGCGATCACCGCCGCATCGTCGCCGGGTCCGACGAGCGTGTGAGAGGCGCGCGCCGTCCTGGCCAGGATCGCCCTGAGAATCTCCCCCTCCGACAGTTCGCCGAGGGTCGGATCATCGTCGCGAGGTCGGGAGGACATGCAGTCAAAGGTAGCCTGGATGCATGCCCCGCTCTCGCCGTCTCGCCGTCGTCGCGGGCTCGCTGGCCCTCGTCGCCGCACTGTCCGGCTGCTCGACCACGATCCACCTCGAGCCCGCCGAGCATGCCAACGATCCGGCCTGCGCCGAAGTGTCCGTGCTGCTCCCTGACGCCGTCGGCGAACTCGACCGGGTGTGGACCGATGCTCAGGCGACCGGAGCCTGGGGAGACCCGACCGTCGTGCTGCGCTGCGGTGTGGAGCCTCCCGCGCCGTCGACCGAGGTGTGCACGACCATCGGCAGCGTCGACTGGCTCGTTCTCGACCAGGAAGAAGAGCGCCAGCGTCTCGTGACCTACGGTCGTGAGCCCGCCGTCGAGGTGATCATCCGCCGTGGCGAGGAGATCGATTTCCGCACGGTCGTCGAGAGCCTCTCGACGAGCATCCAGTCGGGCCTCGAGCCGGCCACAGCCCGCTGCACCGACCGGGTGCCGACGACGGAGGAACCCGACGACGGATCAGCCGCCGGCTGAGCCCGTCTCGCGGGATACCCGCGGCCGCCTCAGCGGCGCAGGCCCGCCTCGATCAGCTCGGAGATCAGGTCGCCGTAGCTGAGCCCGGATGCGACCCAGCACTTCGGGAACATCGAGATCGGGGTGAAGCCCGGCATCGTGTTCAGCTCGTTGACGATGAGCTCCCCCGTCGGCGTCAGGAACATGTCCACGCGTGCGAGGCCGCGGCCGTCCACGGCTTCGAAAGCCCGGACCGCGGCATCCTGGATCGCGGCGATCTCGGACTCGTCGAGCTCGGCCGGGCACACAACGTCGACGCCGTCGCCGCCGAGGTATTTGCCTTCGAAGTCGTAGAACCCTCGAGAGGTCAGCACGATCTCACCCGGAAGCGATGCCCGCACTCCCTCGGCGCCTTCGAGGACGGCGACCTCGATCTCACGACCGACGACCCCGGTCTCGATGAGCACTTTGTCGTCCTCGGCGAAGGCGATCGCCAGCGCGGCATCGAGCTCGCTCGGGCTCTCGACCTTGGAGACGCCGACGCTGGACCCGGCGCGTGCGGGCTTCACGAAGAGCGGAAGCTCGAGCTCGGCCGCCGACGCACGGACTGCCTCTGCATCCTTCTCCCACTGGCGCGCTCGCACCGTGATCCCTGCCGCGACCGAGATTCCGGCAGCACGCAGGGCGATCTTCATGAAGTGCTTGTCCATGCAGAGTGCGGAGTCGAGCACCCCGCCACCGGCGTAAGGAACCTCGAGAGTGTCGAAGTACCCCTGGATGGTGCCGTCCTCGCCGTGCGGGCCATGGAGGATCGGCAGCACGATATCGATCTCGCCGAGGCCGTCCGTCCTGCCGTCCGGGCGCACTACCCGCAGCGTGCGGTCCCCGCCCGGCTCTGGCCACAGAACCCGGGTGCCGTTGTCGGCGACTTCGGGGAGATGAGCGGCGTCCAGCGGGAACTTCGCCGGGTCGTCGTCCTCGAGGACGAACGCCCCGTCGCGGGTGATCCCCACGGGAATCACGGCATAGCGGTCGCGATCAATCGCGCCCAGCACTCCGCCCGCCGTTGCGGAACTGATCGAATGCTCGCTGGAGCGCCCTCCGAAGAGCACCACCACCGTCTGCTTGTCCATGGTTGGTCCTCTCACCCTG
>JAZBLP010000045.1:0-30534 GCA_037033305.1 Actinomycetota bacterium
CAGCCCTCTACCGCCGCTACCGCCCCGAGTCGTTCGGCGAGATGATCGGGCAGTCCCAGGTGACTGAACCGCTGATGACCGCACTCCGCGGCGACCGCGTCGGTCACGCCTATCTCTTCTCCGGACCGCGCGGTTGCGGAAAGACCACGTCTGCGCGCATCCTCGCCCGCTGCCTCAACTGCGCGGAGGGCCCGACCGATGTGCCCTGCGGGAAGTGCCCGAGCTGCGTCGAGCTGTCGCGGGCGGGAGGCGGCTCGCTCGACGTCGTCGAGATCGACGCGGCCAGCCACAACGGCGTCGACGACGCCCGCGATCTGCGCGAGCGGGCGACGTTCGCCCCCAGCCGCGACCGCTACAAGATCTTCATCCTCGACGAGGCGCACATGGTGACGCCCCAGGGGTTCAACGCGCTGCTCAAGCTCGTCGAAGAGCCGCCCGAGCACGTCAAGTTCATCTTCGCGACGACCGAGCCCGAGAAGGTGCTCGGCACGATCCGCTCGCGCACGCACCACTACCCGTTCCGGCTGGTGCCCCCGGCAGCGATGCTCGAGTACGTCGAGAAGCTGTGCGGCGAAGAGGGCGTCGTCGCCGAGCGCGGCGTCCTTCCTCTCGTCGTCCGCGCCGGGGGAGGCTCGCCGCGAGACACCCTGTCTCTTCTCGACCAGCTGATCGCCGGCTCCGACTCGCCCGCGGGTTCCGAGACCGTCACGGTCGCCTACGAGCGCGCGGTCGCGCTCCTCGGCTACACGCATGCCGCACTGCTCGACGAGATTGTCGATGCTCTGGCCAGCGCCGACGCGGCGGCGGCGTTCCCGGCGATCGATCGCGTGGTGCAGACCGGCCAAGATCCGCGTCGCTTCGTCGACGATCTGCTCGAGCGTCTCCGCGACCTCATCGTGATCGCGGCTGTGGGTGCCGAAGCCTCGTCCGTGCTCCGCGGCATCGCCGACGATGAGCTCGCGCGCATGCGCACGCAGGCCGATTCCTTCGGGTCGGCGCGACTCTCACGCACGGCCGACATCGTCAGCGCCGCCCTCGACGACATGTCGGGCGCCACCTCGCCCCGACTGCACCTCGAGCTGATGGTCGCTCGCGTGCTCGCAGCCGGAGCGGATGCTGCCGCCGCTGGCCCCTCCACGCCAGCCGCTGCGTCCGCCTCTCCCTCGCTGCGGGCGTCCGCCACAGCACAGACCGCTCCCTCCGCTGCCCCTGCCGTTCCCGCCGCTGCTCCCGCCGCTGCTCCTCAGACCGCGCCGGATCGACCGGTGGCCACGACCGAGTCGGCTGTCGCCGAGACCGGCGACTCCGACACGGCCGACGAGACCTCGGCCGATGCGCCGTCGAGCGCCGCACCGACCGCTGACGTCGCAGTGCCCTCCGGTCCTGTCGGGTTCGAGCAGATCACGGCCGCCTGGCCGGCCGTTCTCAAGCGACTCGAGAGCGTCAGCCGCACCTCGTGGCTGTTGGCCACCGCGGTGCAGCCGCTCGCGTTCGTCACGGAGACCGAGGTGCTGACCCTGGGCTTCACCAGCCAGCACGACGTGGCGAAGTTCAAGGGCACGACGCCGGGCTCGGGTCCGTCCGACCATCTGCGCGGCGCCATCGAGCAGGAGCTCGGCGTGCGCGTGAAGTACCTGCCTGCTCCGATGCCGGCGGGGGGAGCGCCTCGCCAGACCGCGACGCCCTCGTCAGGACGCGCGACCGATGACGCGCCCGCATCGGAGCCTGCGTCAGCGGATTCACCGCGCGCCCAGTCACCGCGATCGCAGACACCGCACGCTGACACACCGCGCGGTGAATCCCCGAAGGCGCAGGCCTCGGCCGCTCGGTCGTCGGCTCCTGAGACCGACAGGTCCTCGGCGCCTGTCACCGAGTGGGCGGTCGCGTCGATCCCGGCATCCGAGCTCGCTGAGCCTGCTCCGGTGCCGGCCCCGCAGGCGGCCTCTGTGCCTCTTGGCGCCGCTGCCGCAGCAGTGCCCGATACAGCGGCGCCCGATACAGCGGCGCCCGATACAGGGGCGCCCCAGACATCAGCTGCTCGACCAGCAGCGACTCCGCCTGCGGCGCCGAGCGACGTCCCCCCGGGCGTCCGAGATGACGCACCTCCGCCCATCGACGATGAGCCGCCGTACTTCGACGACGAGCCGCCCTACGACCCGTCGTACGAGCCGGCGCCGATGTCGCAGGCGGCGTCCGCCGCGGGCTCGCCGTCGACCTCCTCCTCCGCGCGGTCGACGACCGCGCAGGCAGCGCCCGTGCGCCGAGCGGCCTCGGCCGCCGCAGCCCCGGCGATCACCGAGCGCGCCCCCGCCGGGGGAGTCCAGCGCTACGGCGAAGCCGTGATCCGCCAGGTGCTCGGCGCGACGTTCGTTCGCGAAGAGCCCTACGAGCCCCCGACGAGGTTCTCCTGATGTATGACGGCATCGTCCAGGAGCTGATCGACGAGTTCGGTCGACTCCCCGGAATCGGCCCCAAGTCCGCGCAGCGCATCGCGTTCCACATCCTGCAGACGCCGACGTTCGACGTCGCACGTCTCTCCGAGCTGCTCGTAGAAGTGCGGCTGCGAGTGCGCTTCTGCGAGATCTGCGGCAACGTGGCAGAGCAGGAACGCTGTGCGATCTGCCGCGACCCCCGACGCAATCCGGCCGTCATCTGCGTCGTCGAAG
The DNA here is from genome assembly GCA_037033305.1 of Actinomycetota bacterium. Classification (GTDB taxonomy): domain Bacteria; phylum Actinomycetota; class Actinomycetes; order Actinomycetales; family Microbacteriaceae; genus Microbacterium. The sequence goes on from JAZBLP010000045.1 coordinate 2,667, forward strand.
ACGCGAAGGACGTCGCTGCGATCGAGCGCACCCGCGAGTTCCGTGGCCTGTACCACGTGCTCGGGGGCGCGATCAGTCCGATCGCCGGCATCGGCCCCGACGATCTGCGCATCGCCCAGCTGATGTCCCGTCTCGGCGACGCCACGGTGCAGGAGGTCATCCTCGCGACGAACCCCAACCTCGAGGGCGAGGCGACTGCGAGCTATCTCAGCCGTCTGCTCACCACGATGCAGATCACCGTGTCACGCCTCGCCTCCGGCCTCCCGGTCGGCGGCGACCTCGAATACGCCGACGAGGTTACCCTCGGGCGTGCATTCGAGGGCCGGCGCGTGCTGTGAACGCTCAGGGCGGCTTCTCGCGACGCGGCTGGCTGCTCTTCGGGGCCATGGCCCTGCTGTGGGGCGTGCCGTACCTGTTCATCAGCATCGCGGTCGAGTCTCTGTCGCCGCCGGCCATCGTCGCGGGGCGCACCCTCATCGCGGCACTGCTCCTCCTCCCGTTCGCGCTTCGCGGCGGTGCGCTGCGGGCGGCTTGGAAGCACTGGCCCTGGGTCCTCGCGTTCGGCCTCGTCGAGATGGCGGGTCCGTTCGTGCTGCTCGGTCACGCCGAGATGACCCTGCCCTCGGGCATGACCGGTCTGCTCGTGGCCACCGTGCCGCTGTTCGCGGCACTCATCGCACTGGGCGGAGGAGACCGGGGCGTCCTGCGCCCCGCGCGCGGGATCGGTCTTCTGGTGGGCTTCGTCGGCGTGGCGATCGTCGTCGCCGGGCCGGGGCTGTTCGGCGGCGAGATCAGTCTGCTCGCGGCCGGCGAGGTGCTGCTGGTCGCCATCCTCTATGCGATCGCCCCTTTCATCGTCGCTCGGAAGCTGAACGACGTCCCTTCGCTCGGCACCATCACTCTGTCGCTGCTCATGATCGGCGTGATCTACCTGCCCATCGGCCTGCTCACCCAGCACCAGGTGCCCACGCTTCCCTCGGTGTTCGCGCTCCTCGCGCTGGCCGTCATCTGCACCGCTGTCGCCTTCCTGGCGTTCTTCGCGCTCATCCGCGAGGTCGGCCCCGTGCCCGCGCCGCTGTTCACCTACGTGAACCCGGTCGTGGCGATCCTCCTCGGCGCGATCGTGCTCGCCGAACCGCTGACGCCGGGGCTGCTCATCGGATTCCCGTTGATCATCGTGGGCTGCTGGTTCGCAGCCACGGGCGGACGCCTGCGCCCACAGGCCGCCTCCGGCGCCGACCTGCCCGTTCCACCCCTGGCGCCCGCGCCCTGACCCGACGTGCCCGACCGTCACATGCGACGAAGCGCATATGCGCCGATCGTAGAATGGGGTGGGCGGATCCGCCCGACATCCCAGGGAGTGAACGTGGCCCTCATCGTGCAGAAGTACGGCGGCTCCTCAGTCGCCGACGCAGAGAGCATCAAGCGCGTCGCCAAGCGCATCGTCGACACCCGTCGCGCGGGGCATGACGTGGTCGTCGCCGTGAGCGCGATGGGCGACACGACCGACGAACTGCTCGACCTCGCGAACGAGGTCGCGCCGATCCCCGCTCCGCGCGAGCTCGACATGCTGCTCTCCAGCGGTGAGCGCATCTCGATGGCGCTCCTGGCCATGGCCATCCACTCGATGGGTTTCGAAGCGCGTTCGTTCACCGGCAGCCAGGCCGGAATGATCACCGACTCGCAGCACGGCGCCGCACGCATCGTCGATGTCACCCCGATCCGTCTGCGCGAAGCGCTCGATGAGGGTGCGATCGTCATCGTCGCCGGCTTCCAGGGCTTCAACCGCGACACCCGCGACATCACGACGCTCGGCCGCGGCGGCTCCGACACGACGGCCGTCGCTCTCGCCGCGGCGCTCGGTGCTGACGTCTGCGAGATCTACAGCGACGTCGACGGGATCTTCACGGCCGACCCCCGCGTCATCCCGAAGGCGCAGAAGCTCGACCACATCGGCAGCGAGGAGATGCTCGAGCTCGCCGCGAACGGGGCGAAGGTGCTCTACATCCGCGCTGTCGAGTACGCACGCCGTCACGGCGTCCTGATCCACGCCCGTTCGACGTTCTCGTCGTCGGAGGGCACTTACGTTCTGGGCGAGGGAATGAAGAACCCTCGCGAAGCCGAGGGAGCAGCAGCCATGGAAGAACCGATCGTCGCCGGTGTCGCCACCGATTTCGGCCAGGCCAAGATCACCGTCTCCGGCGTTCCGGACGTTCCGGGCAAGGCGGCCGAGATCTTCAAGATCGTCGCGAAGTCCGGCGCGAACGTCGACATGATCGTGCAGAACGTGTCGGCCACGGGTCGTACCGACATCTCCTTCACGGTTCCGAAGGCGGACGCTGCGGCAGCGCTCAAGGCGCTTGCGGGGGAGCAGGTCGAAGTCGGCTTCCAGAACCTCGTGCACGACGACCAGATCGGCAAGCTGTCGGTCGTCGGAGCGGGCATGCGGACGCATTCGGGCGTCTCAGCGACGCTGTTCGAGGCGCTGTCGGCCGGTGGCATCAACATCGAGATGATCTCGACGTCCGAGATCCGCATCTCGGTCGTGCTCCGCGACACCGACCTGGCCGAGGCCGCCCGCACCGTGCACACCGCGTACGGACTCGACGGCGACGCCGAGGCCACGGTCCACGCCGGCACCGGTCGCTGACCCTGCCCCACCCGGCCCGACGGTCCTCGATCACCGGGCGGCACGGTAGACTCACCGAAACCCTGACATCGGCGCCAGGCGCGGCATCCGCATCCCGAGGTCGCGCCTGACGCCTCGCATGCAGCACTGCACGACGCCGAGGAACATCATGACCCGCATCTCCGACTCAGGACTCTCCGTCGCCATCGTCGGCGCCACCGGCCAGGTGGGCACCGTCATGCGCGAGATTCTCGCCGAACGGTCTTTCCCGATCCGTGAGCTGCGTCTGTTCTCCTCGTCGCGTTCCGCTGGCACGGCCATCGAGTTCGGCGGCGCGACCGTCATCGTCGAGGATGTCGAGACCGCAGATGCCGCGGGCATCGACATCGCCCTCTTCTCGGCCGGTGCGACCGCGAGCCGCGCCTACGCTCCTCGCTTCGCCGAGGCCGGGGCAGTGGTCGTCGACAACTCGAGCGCTTGGCGCAACGACCCCGAGGTCCCGTTGGTCGTCAGCGAGGTCAACCCGCACGCGATCGATGATCGCCCCCGGGGCATCATCGCCAACCCCAACTGCACGACCATGGCCGCGATGCCGGTGCTCAAGGCGCTGCACGCCGAAGCCGGTCTCGAGCGCCTGATCGTCTCGACCTACCAGGCCGTCTCCGGATCGGGCCTCGCCGGCGCCCAGGAGCTCCTGGGGCAGGTCGAAGGCGTCCTCGCTCAGGGCGATACCCTGCGCCTCGTGCACGACGGCTCGGCGATCGACTTCCCCGAGCCCGAGAAGTACGTCGCTCCGATCGCGTTCGATGTCATCCCGTTCGCGGGCAACCTGGTCGACGACGGTCAGAATGAGACCGACGAGGAGAAGAAGCTCCGCAACGAGAGCCGCAAGATCCTCGAGCTGCCCGATCTCCGTGTCGCCGGCACCTGCGTGCGCGTTCCCGTCTTCACCGGTCACTCGCTCTCGATCAACGTCGAGTTCGCGAACGACATCACGCCGCAGCGCGCCGCCGAGGTGCTCTCCGCCGCTCCGGGCGTCGTGCTCGACGAGGTGCCGACCCCGCTGCAGGCAGCGGGCAAGGACCCGAGCTTCGTCGGGCGCATCCGTGCCGACCAGTCCGCTCCGGAGAACAAGGGCCTCGTGCTGTTCATCAGCAACGACAACCTGCGCAAGGGGGCGGCGCTGAACGCGGTGCAGATCGCCGAGATCCTCGCCGATCGCCTGGTGGCCATAGCCTGACCGCATCGCCGTCATACGGATCCGGTCTCGCCGGACGGGTCCGCGTGGTCAGTCGCGCCGTGACCGCGAACTAGACTGTCGTGGTGACCGAAACCGTCGATGTCGTCTTGATCGGTGGTGGCATCATGAGCGCCACCCTGGGTACCCTTCTGCACGAGCTGCAGCCGGATTGGAAGATCGTCGCGTTCGAGCGACTCTCCGATGTGGCACAGGAGTCGTCGAATCCCTGGAACAACGCGGGCACCGGCCACGCCGCGCTCTGCGAGCTGAACTACATGCCGCAGCAGAAGGGCGCTCCGCTCGACCCTGCCAAGGCCGTCTCGATCAATGAGCAGTTCCAGCAGAGTCGTCAGTTCTGGTCGTCGTTGGTCGAGCGCGGCGTGCTCGATGCGCCGTCGACCTTCATCAACGCGACCCCGCACATGACGTTCGTGCGCGGCGAGAAGGATGTCGCCTACCTGAAGGACCGCTACGAGGTCCTCAAGAAGCAGCCGCTGTTCGAGGGCATCGAGTACAGCGAGGACTCCCGCGTCATCAACAAGTGGGCGCCGCTGCTCATGCAGCAGCGACGCAAGGGCGAGCCGTTCGCGGCGACCCGCGTGCCCGCCGGAACCGACGTCGACTTCGGTGCGCTGACGCACCAGCTCTTCGACCACCTCACCGAGTCGGGTGTGACGCTGCGCACCAACCACGAGGTCAAGAGCCTGAAGAAGCAGAAGGACGGCACCTGGCTCATCAACTACCGCACGACCATCGGCCGTACCCCCAACCAGATCAAGGCGCGCTTCGTGTTCGTTGGCGCCGGGGGCTGGGCGTTGAAGCTGCTGCAGCGTTCGGGGATCGATGAGATCAAGGGCTACGGCGTCTTCCCGATCGGCGGGCAGTTCCTCAAGACCTCGAACCCGAAGATCGTCGCGCAGCACAAGGCGAAGGTGTATTCGCAGGCCTCGGTGGGGGCGCCACCCATGTCGGTGCCGCACCTCGACACGCGCGTCGTCGACGGCGAGGCCTCGCTGATGTTCGGCCCGTTCGCGACCTTCAGCCCGAAGTTCCTCAAGAACGGCTCGATGCTCGACATCGTGTCGCAGGTGCGCACGCACAATCTGTGGCCGATGCTGCGCGTGGCGTTCGCGAACCCCGACCTCATCACCTATCTGATGGGGGAGCTGCTGAAGAACCACGCCAAGAAGGTCGACAGTCTCCGCACCTTCATGCCGACTGCGAAGGACGAGGACTGGACGCTGATCGACGCGGGGCAGCGCGCCCAGGTCATGAAGAAGGATCCCAAGAAGGGCGGCATCCTGCAGTTCGGCACCGAGGTCGTGTCTGCGGCCGACGGCTCGATCGCAGGCCTGCTCGGTGCGTCGCCCGGCGCCTCCACGGCCGTTCCGATCATGCTCGATCTGCTCAAGAAGTGCTTCCCCGACGAGTACCCGGGGTGGGAGTCCGAGCTCCGTGAGCTCATCCCCACGTTCGGCGAGCAGCTGAACAAGAATCCCGAGCTGGCGGCGAAGTCCACCGCGGCGACGGCGGCCACGCTCGGCATCAACGAGTAGCGCGCCGGTGGCGAAGCTCTACTTCCGCTACGGGGCGATGAACTCGGGCAAGTCCACCTCGCTGCTTCAGGCCGCGTACAACTACGAGGAGCGCGGTCAGCACGTGCTGCTCGCGAAGCCGGCGATCGACACCAAAGGCGCATCCGAGATCGCGAGTCGACTCGGCGTCACGCGGCAGGTCGACTATCTGATCGCGCCCGACGCCGATGTCCGCGTGCTCTTCGATGAGCATCGGGAGCGCGTGCGCCGTGAGGTCGCCGATGAACCTGTTCTCGGCAGCTCGATCGACGTCGCCTGTCTCCTGATCGATGAGGCGCAGTTCCTCACTGCCGAGCAGGTCGACGATCTCTTCCGCATCGCGATCGAGGACGGCATCCCCGTCATCGCCTACGGCATCCGCAATGACTTCCTCACGCACGCCTTTCCGGGTTCGGCCCGTCTGCTCGCGATCGCGCACTCCCTCGAAGAGCTGAAGACCATCTGCCGCTGCGGTCGCAAAGCCGTCTTCAACGGTCGCGTGATCGGCGGTCGGTTCGTGTTCGACGGAGATCAGGTCGCGATCGACCAGGGTGCCGACGGATCAGTAGCGCCCGAGATCACGACGTACGAGTCGCTGTGCGGGGCGTGCTACCTCGAAGAGTCCGGCGGACGTCTGGGCTGAAGGCCCTCGCGTCATCCTCCGCCCTCGGGCGGTGTCTCGTCGTGCGCCGATTGCGTGGTCTGACCACACGCGCTACTGTGGTCAGACCACAGCTGCGTCGATCCCCGACGTCGACGTACCCGATGAGGAGGGCGGATGCCGGAGCAGCCCGCCCGCGCCTGGAGACTCGTGCTCGAACACGTCGAGCGCGACCTGCTCGAGGGGCGCCTCGGCCCCGGCGATCGTCTCGCCTCGGAGCGCGAGCTCGCCGCAGACCTCGGCGTGGGGCGCTCGAGCGTCCGCGAGGCGCTGCGCGTGCTGGAGGTCATGGGGCTGATCCGCACCTCGACGGGCTCGGGACCCCAGTCGGGCGCGATCGTGATCGCAACGCCCACGGGTGGCATGTCGACGCTCCTGCGCCTCCAGGTGGCCGCGCAGGGATTCCCGCTCGCAGACGTGGTGCAGACCCGGCTGCTGCTCGAAGACGCGGTCGTCGCCGCTCTCGCGAGCCAGCCCGCCCCCGACCTCGCAGCGGCGCACAGCGCGCTCGACGCCATGGACGTCGACGCCCTGACACCCGACGAGTTCCTCGCCCTCGACGCCCAGCTCCACCTCGCCCTCGCGGAGTCGAGCGGCAACACCGTCGTCGCCGCCATCATGGGCGGCCTGCGCACCTCGATCGAGTCGTACGTGCAGCAGGGTGCCTCATCCATCGCCGACTGGCAGGCCATGGCCGACGTGCTGCGCTCCGAGCACCGAGCCATCATCGAGGCCATCGCCTCCGGAGATGCACCCATGGCCCAGGAACTCGTCCGAGCGCACATCACCGGCTACTACACCGCGGCGGGACTCACCCGCAGCGTCCGACCCACCGACTGAGAGGACGACCATGGTCCAGCGCCAGGTTCCCAACCCCGCCGAGCTTCTCGATCTGATGAAGTTCAAGAAGCCCGAGTTCAACGGCAAGAAGCGCCGACTCGACTCGGCGCTGACCATCGACGACCTGCGCACGATCGCGAAGCGGCGCACGCCGAAGGCCGCGTTCGACTACACCGACGGGGCGGCCGAGGGTGAGCTGTCGCTCACTCGGGCACGCCAGGCCTTCCAGGATGTGGAGTTCCACCCCGGCATCCTCCGGCCGGCTCCGGATGTCGACACCTCGGTCGGCATCCTCGGCGGCCCGTCGGCGCTGCCGTTCGGCATCGCGCCCACAGGCTTCACACGTCTCATGCAGACAGAGGGCGAGGTCGCCGGCGCGGGAGCGGCGGCGGCGGCGGGCATCCCGTTCACCCTCTCCACCCTGGGCACGACATCGATCGAAGGAGTGAAGGCCGCCAACCCGCACGGCCGCAACTGGTTCCAGCTCTACGTCATGCGGGATCGCGAGATCTCCTACGAGCTCACCCGTCGCGCCGCTGCAGCGGGCTTCGACACGCTGCAGTTCACGGTCGACACCCCGGTGGCCGGCGCGCGGCTGCGAGACAAGCGCAACGGCTTCAGCATCCCGCCGCAGCTCACGCTCGGCACGATCATCAACGCCATCCCGCGTCCGTGGTGGTGGTACGACTTCCTGACGACCCCGAAGCTGGAGTTCGCGTCGCTGAGCACCACCGGCGGCACGGTCGGCGAGTTGCTCGACGCCGCGATGGACCCCACGATCAGCTACGACGACCTTGCTGTGATCCGCGACATCTGGCCGGGCAAGATCGTGATCAAGGGTGTGCAGAACGTTGAGGATTCGTTGCGTCTGCGGGATGCCGGCGTCGACGGCATCGTGCTCTCGAACCACGGCGGGCGTCAGCTCGACCGCGCACCCATTCCGTTCCACCTTCTTCCGGAGGTCCGGACCGCCGTCGGCGACGACTTCACGGTCATGGTCGACACGGGGATCATGAACGGCGCGGACATCGTCGCGGCGGTGGCGCTCGGAGCTGACTTCACCCTCATCGGCCGCGCCTACCTCTACGGCCTCATGGCGGGCGGTCGCGCGGGCGTCGACCGCACGATCGAGATCCTGCGGACGGAGATCGAGCGCACCATGCGTCTGCTGGGCGTCGCCTCGCTCGCCGAGCTCGAGCCGTCGCACGTCACGCAGCTCACGCGTCTCGTGCCGGTCGCACGCGCCGCATCTGACGCCGTGGTGCGCTGACGCCGGGCCGCGCGTCCCGAGGGAGGGGAAGGCCCGTCAGAGCCTCGTGAGAAGCTCGTCGAGCTTGTCTGCGGTGTCTTCCCACCCCTCGACCGCGACCGAGGGCACCCCGATCGCACGCACGGGGTAGTCGTTGCCGCCTTCGTCGAGTCGGTCACCGTAGAACAGCATCGAGCTGAGCGGGATGCTGGTGTGCTCGGCCAGCTGCCGCATGCCGAAGGCCTTGTCGATGCCCGCCAGGGTGATGTCGATCGAGGTCGAGCCGCCCGATCGCACTTCGAGCTCAGGGAGTCTCGCCGCGACGGCGTCGCGAAGCGCCTCGCGTTTGGCGCCGGACGGGTCCCAGTCGTGCTTGGCATCGCGCGGAGCCTTCTGTCCGAGCGCAGAGAAGGTGATCTGGGATCCGCGGTCCTCGAGGATCTCGCCCCAGGGCTGAGACTCCCACAGCCCGAGACGCTCCGCCTCTTCGCGCAAGGCGGCGAGAGCGCCGGTCTTCTGCTCGGCGGTGAGGTCGTGCGCGTACAGCGGGGAGAAGTCGGTGCCGTCGTGCCGCAGATAGCGGGTGCCGCATGTCGGGAGCAGGTGCAGTCGCGATGCGGCCCCGTCGTCGATGGCTCCGAGCCGCGCGATCACCTGAGCACGGAACTGCGTCTCGTTGCCACCCGAGATGATCGCGACCTCGACCTTCTGCAGCAGCGCGAGCAGCAGGGAGGCGATGCGCGCATCGATCGGCTCTTTCGATGGGGCGAGGGTGTCGTCGAGATCGAAGGCGACGAGTGCAGGCGAGGTCATGATGCTTCCAGCGTAGACGAGCGACGCCGAGAGACTCGCGGGGCGGTGGGCAGCAAGCCGCTCATGCGACGCCTTTCGACTGGGCCGGGATACAGAGAAGGCCGCCCGTGAGGACGGCCTTCCGGTGTTACTTGTCGGGGTGACAGGATTTGAACCTGCGACCTCTTCGTCCCGAACGAAGCGCGCTACCAAGCTGCGCCACACCCCGTTTTGCAACCCTCCGAGTCTACAGCGAAATGCTCTCAGCGCCGAATCGAGGCATCAACCGCGCGCCGTCAGTGTCAACAGCGTCGCCTCGGGGCGGCAGGCGAAGCGCACTGGCGCGTAGATCGAATGCCCGCAGCCGGCGCTCACATTGAGCGGCACGGTGCGGCCTCCCTGCGTCCACGTGCTGAGGCCCTTCGCCTGCTTCAGGGGGATGTCGCAGTTCGCGACGAGCGCGCCGAAACCGGGCAGGCACACCTGGCCGCCGTGCGTATGGCCTCCGAAGACGGCATCGGCTCCGAGGTCGACGAGTCCGTTCAGGACGCGCTGATACGGAGCGTGTGTGACGCCGAGAGTCGACGACCCGGCCGCCCGAGGCCCGAGGGCTTCGATGGCTCCCGGCAGATCTTCGAGGCGATCCCAGTCGCAATGCGCGTCACTCACGCCGAAGAGGTCCAGGGAGTTCCCGGCGACCGTGAGCCGTGCGGCGGTGTTGTTCAGGCTCGTCCATCCGAGCTCGTCGGTGAAGTACGCGTCCATCGCATCGGTGTCGAGGAAGTTCAGCTCTCTCGGGCGCTGCGACGGGCCTGCGAAGTAGCGGATGGGGTTGCGCGGCGACGGGCCGATCACGTCGTTGGATCCGTGCACGAAGACACCGGGGATGCCGGCGAACGGCTCGAAGGCGCGTCTGATCCCGGTGAGTCCGTCGCGGTGCCCGAGGTTGTCGCCGGTGTTGACGATGAGGTCCGGCTTCAACTGCGCGAGGGAGGCGAGCCAGTCCTGCTTGCGATGCTGCCACGGAACCATGTGCGCGTCCGAGATGTGCAGCACGCGCACCGGCGCGGAACCCGGGGAGAGAGCGGATGCGGTCGCCTCACGCACCGTGAAGAGGTAGCGCTCGATGCCGACGCCCCAGACGGCGGCTGCGGCACCAGCGGCCCCCACCGCGCCGAGCGCGATGAGGGCCGGGTGCGCCGTACGGCGAGACGTCACTTGCAGCGGACCTTGATGGACGTGCTCTTGGTCGTCGGTGTGTTCGCGGCCGGGTCCGTGGACGTGACCGCGGCGTTCTGACCGTTGCATGATCCGTCGAAGTCGATCGACGAGAACCCTGCTCCGAACAGCGCGCTCTGCGCTTCCGACTTCGACTGCCCGGTGATGTCCGGCACCGTCGCTCCCTGACCGTTGCTCGGCGAGATCGTGATGGTCGCACCGCTCGGGGCCTGTCCGGAGGGATCCTGCGCCATGACGATATCGCCGCCGGGTCCGTCCACTGCGGGGCCGACCGCGGCGGTGAAGCCTGCAGCCTCGATGAGAGAGGTCGCTTCTCCGACGGACTTGCCCACCACATCGGGAACGTTCGTCAGGATCTGACGAACCAGCTTGTCATCAGGGCGGGGGAAGTCATCCGCGGGATACACGGAGTCCGCAGCGCCCTGGATCGCCTTGGCGAGGCCGTAGCGGATGTCGCCCAGCCGGGTCCCGTTGCCGTTGCGGAAATCGTTCAGCGGCATGCGGCCGTCGACGTTACCCACCCACACCGCAGTGGTGACCTTGGTGCTCGACTCGACGAGCATGGTGTGCTCCTTCTCGGCGGTACCGGTCTTGCCGATCAGCTGGGTTCCGTCGTTGGGGTTCGCCCTGGTTCCCGTGCCGTTGCCCTCCATGACGCCACGCAGTGCGTAGGCGGCGGTCGCGGCGACCTCGGGGGTGAGCTGCTGCGAGCACTTCTGAGCAGGAGGAGTGATCTCCGCTCCGTCCTCGCCGACGACCCGGTCGATCACGCGGGGCTCGCAGTAGACGCCGTTGTTGGCGACTGTCGCATAGGCGCCGGCCATCTGCAGGGGAGCGACGCTCTTCGAACCGAGAACCGTCGGGAACGGATCGTTCGGAGCGGTGTTGGCGTTCGTTCCGCCGACCGTGATGTCGTCGCCATTGCCGTAGTGGACGCCGAGTCGCTTGGCCACCTCGTTGATCTCGCAGAGGTCCAGCTGCTGCGCCATCGCGAGGAAACCGGTGTTCAGGGACTGAGCGGTGAACTGTCGGACGCTGCCCACCGAGCCGCCGGAGTTGCCGAAGTTGTTGATCTTGGCGCTGTTCGTCACCTTGTCACCGCACCGGGTGAAGGGGCTGAAGGTCTTGAGGCGGCCGTCGAGCACCTGGTTCACCGAGTGGCCTGACTCCAGCCAGCTGAGAAGCGTGAACAGCTTGTACGTCGATCCCGTCTCGAACCCGTAGGTGGAGCCACCGTGCGCCTTGTCGGCCGCGAAGACCTGCGAGGTCTCGCCGGCGGCCAGGTTGGCCTCGGTCGTCTCATTGAAGACGGTGTTCTGCGCCATGGCGAGGACGCGACCGGTCGAGGCCTCGATCGACACTCCGGTGCCACCGACCAGAATTCCGGGCATCGCCTGCGGGACCTGAGCCTTCACGGCGTCGATCGCGGGCTGCTGGACACGCAGGTCGAGGGAGGTGTAGATCTCCATTCCGCCGCGGCGCAGGTTCGAGCGACGCTCTTCCTCGGTGGCGCCGAATGCCTCGTCGTTCTCGATGACCGCTTTGACGTACTGGCAGAAGTAGGCGTTGTCGCCCGCGGCCGCACAGCCCTGCTGAGGTTCGCTCAGCGCCGGCGTGACAGGCGAGGCGACAGCCTCATCGTGCGCGGCCTGGGTGATCTTCGCATCAGCCAGCATCCGATCCAGGACGTAGTCTCTGCGGTCCTTGGTGTCCTTGTAGCCGTCGGCATCGCCGTTGTGCGCCACGCCGGCATCGTCCGTCCAGATTCCCTCCGGGCGGTCGATGCGGAATCGGTTGGGCTCCTGCACCATGCCGGCGATGGTCGCCGCCTGAGCGAGGGAGAGGTTCGCCGCGCTGGTGGAGAAATACCGGTTCGCTGCGGCTTCGATGCCGTAGATCGTGCCGCCGAAGTTGGCGATGTTGAGGTAGCCGAGGAGGATCTCGTTCTTCGAGTAGTCCTTCTCGATCTTCAGCGCGTAACGCATCTCCTGCAGCTTGCGCTCGACACCTTCGCCGCCCTTCGCGACGGCCGCGTCGAGGAAGCACTGCTCGATCTGCGTCGAGTAGTCCTCGGCCGCGGGATCGACGTCCTGCTCGCATTCCTGCACCTGGACGTTCTTCACGTACTGCTGCGTGATGGTGGAGGCGCCTCGGTCGGTCGTTCCCGCGACGTTTCCGACGGCGGCCTTCAGCGTCGCACCGAGGTTGATCCCGCCATGCGTGTAGAAGTTCTTGTCTTCACTCGACAGGATCGCGTCGTACATCACGGGCGCGACCTGGTTGTACGCCACCGGGATGCGCTTCTGCTCGTAGAACGACGCCAGCGCGACGGGGTTGCCGTCGAGACCCGTCGCATAGATCGTCGACTGCTGCATCGGGGCGCCGACCTGGAGGTTCTCGGGCAGCTCTTCGAAGATGGTGAGGGCCTGCGATCCGGCGATACCGGTCATGGCGAGGACCGGGGTGACGCTGGCCGCGACGAGGAGGCCGGCGACGGCGCTCAGCCCGACGAGTCCGAGGACTCCGCCGAGCGCACCTTTCACCGTGCGATTCTTTTGAGGCATACGCTTGATCGTAGGGGAGTTCCCTGAATACCGCCTTTGACGCAGCCGCCAGCGCGGATGCCGCCAGACAGGAGTGCCATGACCACCTGGGAGTACCTGACCACCCCGTTGCTGATCCACAACACCGCGGCGATCCTCAACAACTGGGGCAAGCAGGGCTGGGAGCTCGTGCAGGTCATCCAGGGCCCCGAAGGTGGGCTCGTCGCCTACTTCAAGCGGCCGGTGACGGCGGATGCCTCGGGCAACGCCGGTCTCGCTGCCGCAGCCGAGGCGTCCCGCCAGTTCGAAGGGGGAGCGGCATGAGCATCTCCGCGCGCCTGGCAGAGCTGGGCATCGAACTCCCCGTCGTCGCGGCCCCGGTCGCGGCCTACGTCCCCGCCGTCGTGCACGAGGGACTCGTCTACACCTCGGGCCAGCTGCCCTTCGTCGAGGGCGCGCTTCCTGCGACCGGAAAGGTCGGGGCCGAGGTCGCCGCCGATGACGCCAACGCGTACGCGCGCACCTGCGCTCTGAACGCCCTCGCAGCTGCTGCCGCTGCCGCCGGGGGAGTCGACAGGATCGCCGGAGTGCTGCGCGTCGGCGGCTTCGTGGCATCCACGCCCGACTTCACCGGCCAGCCCGGCGTGATCAACGGAGCGAGCCTAGTGCTCGGCGAAATCTTCGGCGACGCGGGGCAGCATGTCCGCGCGGCCGTCGGCGTGCCGGTGCTCCCGCTCGACAGTCCCGTCGAGGTCGAGGCCACCTTCATCCTGGCCTGAGGTCGCGTCGCCTCACCATGCGCGCATGGCAACGCCCCCTTCCGGATCGATCCGGAAGGGGGCGTTTGCTGCATCCCTGCTACTTGACCTGCGCCGAGATGATGCTCATCACTGCGGTGTCGGCGAGCGTCGTGGTGTCGCCGACCTCGCGCCCCTCGGCGACGTCGCGCAGCAGACGCCGCATGATCTTGCCGGATCGCGTCTTGGGGAGCTCGCCCACGATGTACACGTCGCGGGGCCGCGCGATCGCGCCGATCTGCTCGCCCACCCAGAGACGCAGCTGCTGTGCGAGTCCGGCGGGGTCGTGTGCGGAGAGATAGCTCTCTTTGATGATCACGAATGCGACGACGGCCTGGCCGGTCGTCTCGTCTGCGGCACCGACGACCGCGGCCTCTGCCGTCGCCTCGTGAGCGACGAGCGACGACTCGATCTCGGCGGTAGAGAGGCGGTGGCCGGAGACGTTCATGACGTCGTCGACTCGGCCGAGCAGCCACAGGTCGCCGTCCTGGTCGAGGCGCGCGCCGTCACCGGCGAAGTAGTAGCCCTGCTTCTCGAACTTCTCCCAGTACGTCTCCGTGAACCGCTCAGGGTCGCCCCAGATGCCGCGGAGCATGCTCGGCCATGGCTCGGTGACGACGAGGAGGCCGCCGTTTCCGTTGCCCACCTCTGCACCCGACTCGTCGACGACGTCGATCGAGATCCCGGGCAGTGGCACCTGGGCGGATCCCGGCTTGGTGGCCGTGACGCCGGGCAGCGCCGAGACCATGATCGCGCCGGTCTCGGTCTGCCACCAGGTGTCGACGATGGGGGTCTTGCCCGCACCGATCACGTCGCGGTACCAGATCCACGCCTCGGGGTTGATGGGCTCGCCCACCGAGCCGAGCAGGCGCAGCGAAGACAGATCGAACTTCGCGGGCACGCTGCGGCCGATCTTCATGAAGGACCGGATAGCGGTGGGGGCTGTGTAGAAGATCGAGACCTTGTACTTCTCGATGATCTCCCACCAGCGCCCGGGGTGCGGCGCGTCAGGAGTGCCCTCGTAGATGACCTGGGTCGCACCGTTCGCCAACGGGCCGTAGGTGACGTAGCTGTGTCCGGTGATCCACCCGATGTCGGCGGTGCACCAGTACACGTCGGTCTCGGGATGCAGGTCGAACACGTACTTGTGCGAGTAGGCGGCCTGCGTGAGGTACCCGCCGGAGGTGTGCAGGATTCCCTTGGGCTTTCCCGTCGTCCCTGAGGTGTAGAGGATGAACAGCGGGTTCTCGGCGGGGAAGGCCTGGGCAGTGTGCTCGGGGGATGCCGCAGGGACGACGTCGTGCCACCAGAGGTCGCGGCCGTCCTCCCAGTCGACCTCGTTCTCGCCGCGCTTGACGACGAGCACGTGCTCGACCGTCTGCTGCTCGCCGTCGCCGCGGTCGGCGAGGGCCTGGTCGACGGCCGGCTTGAGTGCGGAGACGCGCCCCTTGCGGTAGCCGCCGTCAGCGGTGATGACGAGCTTCGCTCCTGCGTCGTCGATGCGGGAGCGCAGGCTGTCGGCGCTGAACCCGCCGAACACGACCGAGTGGATCGCTCCGACGCGGGCGACGGCCAGCATCGATGCGACCGCCTCGGGGATCATCGGCAGGTAGATCGCGACGCGGTCGCCGTGCCCGATGCCCAGCCCCTCCAGCACATTGGCGACGCGCTTGACCTCGTCGGTCAGCTCGGCATAGGTGATCGAGCGGGAGTCGCCGGGTTCACCCTCCCAGTGGAGCGCGACGCGGTCGCCGTTGCCCGCCTCGACGTGGCGGTCGAGGCAGTTGTACGCGACGTTGAGCTCGCCGTCGTCGAACCACTTCGCGAACGGCGGTGTCGACCAGTCGAGCACGCGCGTGAACGGCTTGTGCCACTCCAGCAGCTCGCGCGACTGGTCGGCCCAGAAGGCCTCGCGGTCGGTCGCCGCGTCCTCGTACAGCCCGGGAGAGGAGACCGACTGGGCGACGAACTCCTCGGACGGCGGGAACTGGCGGGTCTCATCGAGAAGGTGATCGATCTGGCTGCTCATCGGCAGGCGCTCCTTTGCGGCGTGGCAGGTCGTGCGGGCATGAACGCGTCTGCGACGCGATCAGGTCAGGGCGAATCTAGTCCCGGGTACCGACATCGCATTACTGCCGAAAGTCGGTAGTCGGACGGGTTTTGTCAGGACGGTCGCCTTGCGTACACTCGACGACAGCCGAATTCTCATTCTGGCCTTGGCGTGCCCGATTCCCCCATGAGGGACGCCGTGGGCGGCATCTCATTCCCCCCGTGAGGTGCCGCCCATCTCTGTGTCGGGAGCGCTCCCATACTGGGGCACTCGATCCGACGCGGTCGACGACCCGCTCTGCACGGGCAGCGTGGTTCAGACGTTGCTCACAGGGCTCGCGGGTGGGATGCCGCGGCGCGGCTCCGCATCCGGCGTGGGGCCTAGCTTCGGGGCATGCCTGATCCTTTCGTCATCCAGCCGCGCGGCTCCGCGGCGCTCGTCGACGGCGCCGCCCGGGGTGGTCCGTCGCCGCTGCAGGTCGATCCCGCTTTCGGCCCCCTCGCCGAGCACTGCGCGGATGATGAGGTGACCGACATCTTCGTCAATGGCGCATCCGGACTGTTCGTCGACCGAGGGCACGGTGCCGAACCCGTGCTCGGGTGGAGCGCATCCGAACGGGAGGTCCGCGACCTGGCAGTGGGTCTCGTCGGACTCGGCGGTCGACATCTCGACGACCAGGCTCCGTGCGTCGATGTGAGGCTCGACTCCGGCATCCGCGTTCACGCCGTACTCGCGCCGATCTCGACGTCGGGGACGGCGCTTTCGATCCGGGTGCCCAGAGTGCGCGCCGCCGACCTCGACGCGCTGGCTGCGCTCGGGGCGTTCGACGCCGAGCAGCACAGCTGGCTTCTCGAGCTGGTCGCCGAGCGCGCCAACATCCTCATCACCGGCGGGACCGGGACAGGCAAGACGACGCTGCTGTCGGCGTTGCTCTCAGCCGTCCCGGCCTCTGAAC
Source organism: Actinomycetota bacterium (assembly GCA_037033305.1). Taxonomy (GTDB): domain Bacteria; phylum Actinomycetota; class Actinomycetes; order Actinomycetales; family Microbacteriaceae; genus Microbacterium. The sequence continues at coordinate 19,236 of JAZBLP010000045.1, forward strand.
GCATCGTCTCGATCGAGGACGTCGCCGAACTGCGCCCGCAGCACCCCCACCATGTCGCTCTGGAGGCACGACAGCCCAACCTCGAAGGCGCCGGCGGCATCAGCCTCGCCCGGTTGGTCCGCGAGTCGCTGCGCATGCGTCCCGACCGTCTCGTGGTCGGGGAATGCCGAGGCGAGGAGGTGAGAGAGCTGCTGACTGCTCTGAACACGGGACACGACGGGGGAGCGGGAACCCTCCACGCGAGTGGTCTGAGCGACGTGCCGGCCCGACTCGAAGCGCTCGGCGCCCTCGCGGCGATGGATGCCGCGGCGCTCGCGCGCCAGGCGGTGAGCGCGTTCACGATCGTCCTCCATCTCGACAGGGCGCCCGGCGGACGGAGACGCATCGCACAAGCCGGCGCGCTCGCGGTGAGCGGGGATCGACTGGGCATCGAAGAGGTGCGGCCGTGGTGAGGACATGGCGTCGGTCGATCCCCGAGACCGTGGGCGATGCCGCGACATCGGTGCAGACGCTCGCGGTGCTTCTCCAAGCCGGTGCGGTGCCGATGGTGGCGTGGCGCCACCTCGCTTCGATCGGTGACAGTCACGCTGCATCCGTGGTCGACCGGGTGGACGGAGGCGTCCCGCTCATCGCTGCCATCGAGGCGGAGGGTGGCGCATGGCGTGACCTCGCCGCCGCCTGGGAGATCGCGACGACCGTCGGCGCTCCGCTCGCCGAGGTGCTGAGAATGCTCGCCGAGACGCTGCGCGACGCGTCGTCCGCCGCGGATGACGTGCGCATCGCGCTCGCCGAGCCCGCCGGGACGGCCAGGCTCCTGCTCTGGATGCCGTTCGCGGGCCTGTTCCTCGGCTTCGCCCTCGGCTTCGACACCTTCGGCGTCATCGTCGGGACTCCCGCCGGTGCCGGGTGCGTGATCGCCGGGCTCCTGCTCGTCTTCGCAGCGCGCGCGTGGACAAGGCGACTCCTCACCCGGGCGCGTCCCCGACCGGGAACACCGGGGATGCGGGCCGAGCTCATGGCGGTCGCGCTGTCGGGAGGCGCGTCGATCCCCCGAGCACTGCGCCTCGTCGACGAGAGCCCGGCATCGTCTCACGGTGACGACGCCCGCATCGGCGCGGTGCTCGAGCTGTCGCACGCCGCCGGGGTGCCGGCGGCTGAACTGCTCCGGGCCTCCGCCGGTCAGGAGCGCCACGCGTCGCGGGTGGACGGCCGCCTCCGCGCGGCGAAGCTCTCCACGACGCTGCTCATCCCGCTCGGAGTCTGCACTCTCCCGGCCTTCCTGCTGCTCGGCGTCGCTCCGCTTCTGCTGAGCGTGCTCGCCTCCACTCCACTGCCGTTATGACGGCCCAGATCCACCGGATGCACCGCGTATCCGTCCCACAGAAAGAAGGAACACATGAACACCGTCCCTCCGCTCACCCGACGCAGCGCGGCGGCACTCTTCGGCGACGACAGTGGCGCGGCCACCGCCGAGTACGCCATCACCACGATGGCGGCTGTCGCCTTCGCCGGCCTCCTGGTCGTCATCATGAGGTCGGACGAGGTGCGTGGCATCCTCACGGACCTCGTCCGTCGGGCGCTGACGGTGTCGTGATGGCTCCCGCCCATGCAGACGAGCGAGGCTCGGTGACGGCGGAGCTCGCGCTCGCTGTTCCCGCTGTCGTGCTCGTCCTCCTTCTCGGTGCGGGCGCTCTGGGTGCAGCCTCCCGTCAGGTGGCGCTCCAGGATGCGACCGCCGACGCCGCGCGACTCCTGGGCCGAGGAGAGGGCGAGGGAGCCGCGACACGTGCGGTGAAGACGGCCGTGCCCGGTGCGTCGATGTCGAGCAGCGCGTCGGGTGATCTTGTGTGCGTGTCCGCAGATGCCGACCTCACCATCGGTGGTTTCGTGAGAGTGGGCGTGCACGCGTCGAGTTGCGCGCTCGCCGGAGGACTCTGATGTTCTCCGCGGTCGAGGGCGCGTGCTGATGGCGGGGTCGGTGCTCGCGGCCGGGGTGCTGGTGGTCGGCGCGACTCTCTCGTTCGGACTGGCAGCCGTCGGCGGCGCGGCTGTCACTGCGCAGCGCGCCGCGGGAGCCGCCGACGCCGCAGCTCTCGCGGCTGCCGACGCCGCCAGCGGCGCGGTCGTCGTCACGGTCGACCCGTGCACCCTCGCCGCGAGGGTCGCGTCGGCCTCTGGTGCGGCACTCACCGAATGCGCCGTCGACGGCTTCGTGGCGACCGTGCAGGTCCAGGCGAAGTACGCTGGACTCGCTGCCGTCTCCCGAGCCCGTGCTGGGCCACCCGAGGGGATCTGACTGCGGCGCGAGGCACTTTCCGGCGAAAATGCAGGCGACCTCTGTGACCAACCCATCACGGCGGTGTGTATGGTGTGCTTCGAAGAAAGGATGCTCCCTTGGCTGAAGGCAAGAAGCTCGTCATCGTCGAGTCTCCGACGAAGATGCGGTCGATCCAGGGGTACCTCGGCGATGGCTACGAGGTGCTCAGCTCTGTCGGCCATATACGCGACCTCGCAGACAAGAAGGACATCCCTGCCGCGGACAAGCAGGCGTACGGAAAGTACTCGATCGACGTCGACAATGACTTCGATCCCTACTACGTGGTCTCCGACCGCAAGACGAAGACCGTCGCTGAACTCAAGCGGGCGCTCAAGACTGCCGACGAGCTTCTGCTCGCCACTGATGAGGACCGCGAGGGCGAGGCCATCGCGTGGCACCTGCTCGAGACGCTGAAGCCCAAGGTCCCCGTCAAGCGGATGGTGTTCCACGAGATCACCAAAGATGCGATCCAAGCGGCCATCGGCAACACGCGTGAGCTCGACACCGACCTGGTCGACGCGCAGGAGACCCGCCGCATCCTCGACCGGCTCTATGGCTGGGATGTCTCGCCCGTGCTCTGGTACAAGGTCAAGACAGGTCTGTCGGCCGGCCGGGTGCAGTCCGCCGCCACCCGCATGATCGTCGAGCGCGAGCGTGAGCGCATGGCGTTCGTGTCCGCCGAGTACTGGGACGTCGAGGCGCTCGCGTCCTCGTCGTCCGGATTCAAGGTCCGACTCGTGCGCGTGGATGGCGGCCAGCTCGCCCGAGGCACCGACTTCGACGACGACGGCAAGCTCAAGAAGGCCGTCATCATCCTCGACGAGGCGAAGGCGGCGGCCCTCGCCCTCGCGATCGACGCCGCAGGCACGGGCATCGTCACCAAGGTCGAGGCGAAGCCCGGCACCCGCAGCCCGTACGCGCCGTTCACCACCTCCACCATGCAGCAGGAGGCCGGACGGAAGCTCTCGATGAGCGCCAAGCAGGCGATGAGCGTCGCCCAGCGGCTCTACGAAAAGGGCTACATCACCTATATGCGAACCGACTCGGTGGCGCTGAGCACCCAGGCGGTGCAGGCCGCGCGCAGCCAGGCCGTCGCTCTCTACGGCGACAGCGCCGTGCCGCTCAAGCCCCGCGTGTACAAGTCGAAGAGCAAGAACGCCCAGGAGGCGCACGAGGCGATCCGCCCGTCGGGTGAGAACTTCCGCACCCCGAAGTCGGTCTCCTCCGAACTCGACCGCGAGGAGCACCGTCTCTACGACCTCATCTGGAAGCGCACCGTCGCCAGCCAGATGGCCGACGCGAAGTATGAGACGACCACTGTCACGATCGCCGTCGACGCCGACGGGCAGAAGGCCGAGTTCACCGCCTCCGGCACCGTCTACACCTTCAAGGGCTTCCTCGAGGCCTACGAAGAGGGACGCGACGAGAAGCGCAACGACAAGGATGCCGACGAGAACCAGTCGCTGCCCGCGGTCGCCGTCGGCGATCACCTGCGGATGTCCGATGCCGAGGCCAAGGGGCACCGCACGACCCCGAAGCCGCGCTTCACCGAAGCATCGCTCGTCAAGGCGCTCGAGGAGCACGGAATCGGCCGCCCTTCGACGTTCGCGAGCATCATCGGCACTGTGATCGATCGCGGCTACGCGACCAAGCGTGGCCAGGCTCTCGTGCCCACATGGCTCGCCTTCAGTGTCGTGCGCCTGCTCGAGGAGCACTTCGCCGACCTGATCGACTACGACTTCACCGCTGCTCTCGAAGACGACCTCGATGCGATCGCTCGTGGCGAGCAGAAGCGCGTCGAATGGCTGCGTTCCTTCTATTACGGCTCGGATTCTCACGTCGGACTCCGCCAGACCGTCGACAACCTCGGCGAGATCGACGCCCGGGCGCTCAACTCCACGCCGATCACCGACAACGCCACCCTGCGATTCGGCAAGTACGGACCCTACCTCGAGGTCGCGAACCCCGACGCCCCGGACGAGAAGCCGCGCATCGTCAACGTTCCCGAGGACCTCGCGCCCGACGAACTGACCGAGGCCAAGGCGCGGGAGCTCATCGATGCGCCGGTCGCCGGCGACCGCGTGCTCGGCACGAACCCGGACAACGGCAAGATCGTCGTCGTCAAGGACGGCCGATTCGGACCCTACGTCCAGGAGAACGATCCCGTCTCTGACGACGCGGCGGTCGACGAGGCCACCGGCGAGGTCGTCGAGACGCCCAAGCCCAAGCGCGGAGCGAAGAAGGACACCGCGCCCAAGCCGCGCACCGCTTCGTTGTTCCGGTCGATGTCGGTCGACACGATCGACCTCGACACGGCGCTGCAGCTCCTCAGCCTGCCGCGAGTCGTGGGAGCAGACCCGGAGAGCGGCGAGGAGATCACCGCGCAGAACGGCAGGTTCGGTCCGTACCTCAAGAAGGGCACCGACTCGCGTTCGCTCGAGAGCGAGTCGCAGATCTTCGACGTGACGCTCGAGAAGGCCCTCGAGATCTATGCGCAGCCGAAGTACGGCGCCGGATCCCGCCGGGCATCCAGCGCGCTCGCCGAGTTCGAGGCAGATCCCGTGAGCGGCAAGCCGATCCGCATCCGCGACGGACGCTTCGGTGCCTACGTCACCGATGGCGAGACGAACGTCACGATCCCCCGAGGCCAGAGGGTCGAGGACATCACGTTCGAGACGGCGGTCCAGATGCTGGCCGACAAGCGAGCCAAGGGCCCCGCGCCCAAGCGCGGCGCGGCGAAGAAGCCCGCGGCCAAGAAGCCGGCGGCCAAGAAGCCTGCGGCCAAGAAGGCGCCGGCCAAGAAGGCGCCGGCGAAGAAGGCGACAGCGACCGACGCGGAGAAGGCGGCCGCGCGGTCCGCAGCCGCCAAGAAGGCTGCTGCCACACGTGCCGCGAACGCCGCGAAGAAGGCCGGTTCGTGACGTCCGACTCCGGAATCTGGGTCACGCTCGAAGGCGGAGACGGATCGGGTAAGACGACGCAGGCGAACCTGCTCGGGCAGTGGCTGACGGATGCGGGTCGCACGGTCGTGCGCACCCGCGAGCCGGGTGGGTCTGAGGTCGGCCAGCTGATCCGCGATATCGTGCTCCACCACCGCGGCGACATCGCTCCTCGTGCCGAGGCGCTGCTGTACGCGGCCGACCGGGCGCACCACGTCGCGACCGTCGTCCGACCGGCACTCGCCCGCGGCGAGGTCGTGCTGCAGGACCGCTACCTCGACTCGTCCGTCGCCTATCAGGGCGCCGGGCGTGTGTTGGACGGCGACGAGATCCGCGACCTGTCGCTCTGGGCAGCCGAGGGCGCGCTTCCCGACCTCACCGTGCTGCTCGACCTCGATCCCGAGTCGGCGCGGGTGCGCCTCGACTCGGCTGACAAGCCGTTCGACCGGCTCGAAGCCGAGAAGACCGAGTTCCATGCGCGCGTCCGCAACGCGTACCTCGCCCTCGCGCAGGCCGAACCGGAGCGATTCCTGGTCATCGACGCGGCCGCGACGCCGCAGGCCATCGCCGAGCAGATCCGCGAGCGGGTCGCGACACTCATCGGCTGATCGCACCGGCGGTGCGCGCGTCCATGTCGTGACCGTGCCTCACAACGGCGGCGCCGCCCGCATCTGCCGGCTGTGCCGCGTACGTCGGTGCTCCCGATTAGGCTGAGAGCATGCCCCAGACTGTCGCCGCCGCTTTCCCGTGGGCCGATGTGTGGGGGCAGGATGCCGCGGTCGACACGCTGCGCAATGCCGCATCCGATCCGTCTGCGCTCTCGCACGCCTGGCTCATCACGGGTCCTCCCGGATCGGGTCGATCCACGCTCGCGCACGCCTTCGCGGCGGCGCTCGTCGCGGATCATCCGGACGACGAGGCGGCCATGCGTCAGGTCCTCGCAGGAACACATCCCGATGTGACGGCTCTGCGCACCGACAAGGTCATCATCACCATCGCAGAGGCCCGTGCGCTCGTCGAGCGCTCGTACTTCGCGCCATCGGCGGGCCGCTATCGCGTGATCGTGGTCGAAGATGCCGACCGCATGGTCGAGCGCACTTCCAACGTGCTCCTGAAGGCGCTCGAGGAGCCGCCTGAGCAGACCGTCTGGATCCTCTGCGCCCCGAGTGAAGCCGACCTGCTGCCGACGATCCGCTCTCGCGTCCGCTCATTGCGTCTGCGTGAGCCCGATGTCGCAGACGTGGCGCGTCTGATCACCCTCCGCACGGGGGTCGATGAAGGCATCGCCGAGCAGTCCGCCCGGCATGCGCAGCGTCACATCGGCATGGCTCAGCGCCTCGCCACCGACGAATCCGCGCGTCGCCGCCGCGACGAGACCCTGAGGTCGGTGCTGGGGGTTCGCGGTGTCAACGACGCCGTCGAGGTCGCGGGGCGCATCATCCAGGCGGCCACCGACGACGCCAAGGCGCTCACCGCCGAGCGCGATGCGGCCGAGCGCGCATCGCTGCTCCGCACGGTCGGGATCGCGGAGGGGCAGGCTGTCCCGCCCGCGTTGCGCGCGCAGATCTCGGCCCTGGAAGACGACCAGAAGAAACGCGCGACCCGAAGCCTGCGCGACGGGATCGACAGGGTGCTCACGGATCTGCAGTCGATGTTCCGCGACGTCGTCATGCTGCAGTTCGGCAGGGGCGATGAGCTGATCAACCGTGAGCTTCGCGAGGATCTGGCCGCTCTCGCAGCGGCCTGGCCCGAGACCCGTACTCTTGTCGTACTCGACCACCTTGCCGACACACGCCAGTCGCTGGAGCGCAATGTCGCACCGCTGCTCGCCCTCGAGAGCTTGCTCGTGACTGTCACGAGCGGGAGGACACCGTGAACAATCGACCGACTTCCCGCATCCGACGTGCCGTCGCGGTGATCGCGGGCCTCGCCGCGGCATCGATCGCGCTCTCCGGGTGTCTGTATTCCATGATCCCCGAGCAGGCCGAGCCGAAGCCGTCGACCACCAACGCTCCTGATACGGAGGGCGTCGCCGACGACCTGCTGCCGTTCTACGGGCAGACTCTCACATGGAGCGAATGCGGCACGGGCTTCGACTGCACTGACGTGACAGCTCCGCTCGACTGGGAGAACCCGGGAGCGGGCGAGATCACCCTCTCGGTGGTGCGCCACCAGGCGACGGGGACGGCACAGGGATCGCTGCTCACCAACCCGGGCGGTCCGGGCGCCAGTGGCGTCGAACTCATCCGCGACAGCCTCGACTTCGCCGTCGGAGCCGCCCTCATCGACAACTACGACGTGATCGGTTTCGATCCCCGGGGCGTCGGTGAATCGACGGCCGTGACGTGCTTCGATGCCGCGGGCATGGACGATTACCTCTACTCGATCCCCGCGGGGAAACGGGGGAGCGCCGAATGGGAGGCCGAGCTGCTCGATGCTCACAAGGAGTTCGCCGAGGCGTGCGAGGCCAACAGCGCCGGCATCCTGCCCTACGTGACCACGATCAACGCGGCGCGCGACATGGATCTGATCCGTGCCGTGCTCGGCGACACGCAGCTCAACTACCTGGGGTACTCGTACGGCACCTTCCTCGGCGCGACGTACGCCGATCTCTACCCTGAGAAGGCGGGGCGACTCGTGCTCGACGGCGCGATCGACCCTGCCGTCTCGGGCCTCGATGTCGGCGCGACCCAGGCCCTCGGATTCGAGTCGGCGCTTCGCGCCTACATGCAGGACTGCCTCGACTCGGGCGAGTGCCCGTTCACCGGCACGGTCGACGAGGCGATGGCCGACCTCGGTGCGCTGCTGGCGAGTGTCGACGCCGCTCCGCTCGAGAACGGCGATGGCCGCATGCTCGGCGCGGACTCGCTCATGACCGGCATCATCGCGGCGCTGTACTCGGCGGACAGCTGGCAGTACCTCACCCAGGCGCTCGACGAGGCGCTTCAGGGCGACCCGACGACAGCGTTCTTCCTCGCCGACTTCTACAACGGACGGGAGAACGGCATCTACCTCGACAACTCGAGCGAGGCATTCCGCGCGTACAACTGCATGGACTACCCGGTCGAGGACGACCCGGCCGCCGAGGCCGCGACCGACGAGAAGATCGCCGACGGCGCTCCGACCATCGCTCCGTACTGGAACGGACCCGACTCGTGTTCGGTGTGGCCTTACCCGCCGACCGGCACTCGAGGCGAGATCAACGCCGAGGGTGCGGGACCGATCCTCGTGGTCGGCACGACGAACGACCCGGCGACCCCGTACGAGTGGTCCGAGTCGCTCGCTCAGCAGCTCGAGGAGGGCGTGCTGATCACTCGCGTGGGCGAAGGGCACACCGGATACAACAAGGGGAACACCTGCGTCGACAGCGCCGTGGAGGCGTTCCTTCTCGACGATGTGGTGCCCGAGAGCGACGTCCGCTGCGAGTGATGTCGGCTCGATTCGCGGTGCGGCTCGGGAACGGGTAATATCGATGATCGCGCCGCTTTAGCTCAGTCGGCAGAGCATTTCACTCGTAATGAAAAGGTCGTCAGTTCGATTCTGACAAGCGGCTCCAGCAGGCCCCGTGATGTGAACAACATCCCGGGGCCTTTTGGTTTCCCGGGAGGTTGGGCGGGGGAGCACCGGCGGCGTACCCTCGGATCATGAGCAGAGCGCTTCTGATCGTCGACGTCCAGAACGACTTCACCGAGGGCGGGGCGTTGGCCGTGACAGGCGGCGACGGCGTGGCATCCGGCGTCTCAGCCTTTCTCGCGGCACGTGCAGCCGAGTACGACGTCATCATCGCGTCACGCGACTGGCACGACGCCGAGGGCGACAACGGCGGCCACTTCGGTGCGGTCCCGGATTTCGTCGATACATGGCCCGTGCACTGCGTCGCGGGTACGCCCGGCGCGGAGTACGACGCTCTGCTGGTGACGGATGCCGTGACTCATCACGTGCACAAAGGGCAGGGCCGCCCGGCGTACTCGATGTTCGAGGGCGCGACAGAGTCGGGGGAGACGGTCGGTGCGATCCTCACCGCCGCAGGTGTCGTGACGGCCGACGTCGTCGGCATCGCCACCGACCATTGCGTGCGCGCCTCCGCGCTCGACGCGATCGCGCACGGAGTCCGCGTGCGGATCCTCACCGACCTGGTCGCGGGTGTCGCGCCGGAGCCGAGCACAGCAGCCCTCGCGGAACTGGCTCACGCCGGCGCCGAGCTCATCGTGAGCGACGCTGCGTGACCCGCAGCGTCCTGCTCCTACGTGCGGTCAACGTCTCGGGCCGCAACAGGGTACCGATGGCGAGGCTGCGCGAACTGATCGCGCCCGCGCTGGGTGAGGTCTCGACCTACATCGCGAGTGGCAACATCATCTGCGAACAGCCGAAAGATCCGCGATCGGCCTGTGCCGAGGTGCGCGCATTGATCGCGACCGAGTTCGGCGTCGACACGCCGGTCGTCCACCGCACGCACGACCAGCTCGTGCGGTCGCATGCGAACCAGCCCTTCCACGGGGCATCCGAGAAGCTGCTGCACGCCATGTTCCTCGAGGGCCCTACGTCGGCGGGCGCGGTCGACGCCCTGCGGGAGCGGCTCGTGCCGGGGGAGCGGATCGCGCTGGTCGACGAAGACCTGTGGATCGACTACGCCGAGGGCGGCGTGCACACCTCGAAGCTCACCAAGGCGGTGCTCGATCGGCTGCTCGGCGTCGCCGGCACCGCGCGCAATGTGCGCACCGTGCGGAAGCTCATCGAGCTGACCCGGCGATCTCCGCGCTGATCGCCGTGGCGGGACGCTGCGGATGGGTCTCCAGATCGACGCGGTACGTGCCGCATCCCACGCAGCGGACGTACACGACGACGCCCTCGCTGGTCGGATGACGGGAGTCGGCGACCCAGGCGTGCTCGTGGGTTCTCGCCGTCGGATGGGGGATCGGCAGGGTATGCAGGAAGGTCATGCATCCAGCGTGATGTAATGGCCTTATGCATCTCAACCCTTACGGCGAATACGCGGTGCTTCTCGCGGCATCCCTGGCCGACGACTTTCCCTCAGACCGTGCGGGCATCGAGAAACGCACCCTCGAGATGGGGATGACCATGACGTTCCCGCCCGCGGCGGACGACCGCGAGCGTGTGAGAGAGGTGGTCGACGATTGGCTGACGATCGTCGACGCCCCGGATGCGGACGCCCGCGCGGAGATCCTCAATGCCCAGATGGCCAGGGCGACGGCCTATCCACGCCTCACGAACCACGACGACGAGGGCTGGCACCTGCACTACCGCGACGACGTCCAGTCCCTGCCCTACGTTCTCCGGGCGATCTTCGCCGTCGGAACATCGCTGCACCTGGTCACCCGTGGCATGGATCGACTGGGCCGTTGCGAGGCCTCGCCCTGCACCAACGTCGTCGTGGATGTCACGCGCAACGGGCGGCAGCGGTTCTGCTCCGTGCGCTGTGCGAACAGAGCGGCGGTCCGGCGTCACAGGGCGCGCGCGAGCGCCTGACACCGGACCGCCGGACGCTCAGATCACGCGGTCTGCTCGGCGTGCTTGCCTTCAGCGACCTCTTCGATCAGCTTCGCGTTGAACGCGGGGAGGTCGTCGGGGGTGCGGCTCGAGACGAGTCCCGCGTCGACCACGACCTCTTCGTCGACCCAGGTGGCTCCGGCGTTGCGGAGGTCGGTCGCGAGGCTCGGGTAGCTGGTCAGCGTCCGCCCGTCGACGACGCCGGCCTCGATCAGGATCCAGGCGCCGTGGCAGATGACGGCGACGGGCTTGTGCTGCTCGAAGAACGAGCGCGCGAGGTCGATCGATGCCTTGTCGAGCCGTAGGTGGTCGGCGTTCACGACGCCGCCGGGAAGCACGAGGGCATCGAACTCGTCGGCAGTGGCCTTCTCCGAGGTGAGGTCGACGTGCTGCACGTGACCGTTCTTACCCGTGATCTGCTGTCCGTCCGGTGCGATGAGCGTGGCGCTCGCGCCCTCGCCCTGCACCGCTTCCCACGGACTGGTCAGCTCGCTGTCCTCGAATCCGTCTGTCGCCAGGAATGCCACTCGGCTGT